>JALHTS010000693.1 GCA_022865965.1 Ignavibacteriaceae bacterium | reverse complement strand
TGAAACAGAGCTTGAAAAAAAGCTTTCTGAATACATTGAGAAATTTGCCAATCCATATATCGCTTCAGAAAGAGGATTTTTAGATGATGTAATTCTTCCAGCAGAAACTAAACGCCGAATTATTCAGGCATTTGATTTGCTAAAAAATAAAGTTGATAAAAATCCAAGGAAAAAACACGGCAATATTCCGTTGTAAATTTTAACTCTTTAAAAAACAAAGGATTAACCTTAACAGCTTAAGTTTTTACTTGACTTGAAAATCTGTTTAGCATATATTGCGCACTGAAATAACATACATTGGAATCATAATGAAAAAAAGCCTACTATCTTACTGTGTTATTTCTTTATTTACTTTCTTGATAGCATCCTGTGGAGTAAATAAAGAGATATCAAAACAGTCCTACCAAGACGACTCTTCAAAGAATACTGAAAGATTCGGAATTGTATCTGAAATGCTAGAACAAGCACGACAATACTATGTGGACGCTCTTGAAAAACAAAATTTAAACAGTACTGTTGAAGCAATTCAGAATTTTGAGGCATCATTAAGAATAGTAAATAACCTTAGCTATTATCCCGGAATTGATAATAATGAGGCGTACAAAGAATTAGAGAATTCAATTATCGAAGATTATAGAAATCTTGTTGACCGACTTGCTGAACTACCCGAAGGAATTTCTTTTGCCGCATATGAAGAATGGATGGCACAGGCGGCTCCGGAAATCGACATGAATTTTGACGATACAAAAGAAGAATATACTCAAGTAATAATTCCCGCCGATATT
Organism: Ignavibacteriaceae bacterium; assembly: GCA_022865965.1. GTDB lineage: Bacteria > Bacteroidota > Ignavibacteria > Ignavibacteriales > Ignavibacteriaceae > JAGXRK01. The sequence goes on along the minus strand of JALHTS010000693.1, from coordinate 2,686 downwards.
CCATTGGAATATAACAATCACGTTGAACAATGGGTTAGTTATTTTACCGGGAAAGGACGGGGAGCTATGGACAGATGGTTAACTCGTTCAGGAAAATATTTTCCTATGATGACAAAGATTTTTAAAGAGGAAGGAATACCTCAACAATTAGTTTATTTGAGTATGATGGAGAGCGGATTAAATCCTACTGCGCGTTCATGGGCATCAGCAGTTGGATTATGGCAGTTCATTAAATCAACAGGACAATTGTACGGATTACAAACAGGTTTTTATGTTGATGAAAGAAGAGACCCCGTTAAATCAACTCACGCTGCTGCACGGCATCTTCGTGATCTTTACAATTCACTTGGTGATTGGTATCTGGCTCTTGCCGCTTACAACTGCGGTGAGGGAAGAGTAAAACGCGCTCTTCGAAAATCCAATGTTGACGATTTTTGGTCTATTAGAAAATATCTACCCAAAGAAACCAGAAATTATGTTCCTACTTACATTGCTGTAAGTTTAATAGCCCTTGATCCTGCAAAATATGGGTTTACAGATTATGTATTAGAAAAACCTTATGACTATGAAATATTTAATGTTAGTGGAGCCATAGATCTCGTTTATTTATCTAGTGCTGCAGGAACAGATCTTCTTACACTACAGGATATGAATCCTGAATTAACCCAGCTTTCAACTCCCGATAATTATTCGGGCAGTTATCCATTAAAAATTCCTAAAGGCTCTTATAATTTATTAGCTTCTAATCTTGAAAATATACCTGAATCTGCCAAGAGGAATTATCTGGTTCATACTGTTAGAAAAGGTGAAACTATTAATAAAATTGCTCAAAGATATGGCGTATCCAAGTACGATCTGGCAGATGCAAATAATATATCTACAAACTCAAGGTTATATGCAGGTGTTGAGTTAAGGATACCGGTATCAGTTAGCTTGTCGGGAAATAATTTTGCATATAACCCGGATGTTCAAACTGCACGCGAAAATAATTCCGGTGAATATATCTCACCTTATGCAAATCTTAATAAAGAAAACATAAATACTGACAACATAAATGTTACGAACAAAGACAATCTTGAAAATTTAACTGATGCTAATCTTTTGGAATCTGAAGACTTAGCAGCAAATGAAGAAATCAACACAGAGACAGAAATAAAAAGTGATGTTTTAATTCCTGCAAATCTGGTTCCTGTAACTTACCATGTTAAGAAAAACGATAGTCTGCTTGGTATTGCAGATTTATTCCACGCTCGTGTAAGCGATGTCAGAAACTGGAATGACATTCCTTATACATCAACAATAAGAGTTGGACAGAAACTTACAATTTATGTTCAGGAAGATAGAAAAGATTTTTATGCAAGTTTAGATAATCAAACAGCATTAGAAAAAACTGTTGTTAAGAATACGGTTAATGTGAATTCAAGCAGTCCTGTATATCATAAAATAAGAAGAGGTGAAAATTTAGGATTAATTGCATCAAAATATGGTGTTTCAGTCCGGGAATTAAGGAACTGGAATAAAATTGTTGGGAATAAAATACTTGCCGGTAATAAACTAAAAATTTATACTAATGGCGGACCAAAGAATGTTAGCAGTGATTTAACAAATTCAAATAATTCTAATCTATATCGCTATAAAGTTAAAAGAGGCGATACTATAGGCGAGATTGCGGAGAGATTTGGTGTTTCCGTTGCTATGGTTAGAAAATGGAATAACATCAGTGGAAATAAGATAATTGCCGGAAAAACGCTTAAGATTTATTCGAGCACTAATACAAGCACACTTGGAGACATTACAACAAAAAGTACCTCAAATACAAATTATCATAAAGTGAAGCCTGGCGAAACTATAAGTCAAATTGCCGAAATGCATAAAGTTAAAATTGCAGATTTAAAAAATTGGAATAATCTTAACAGTGATAAGATTATTGCTGGTTCTACATTAAAGATTTTTTCTAATACAAGTGTTTATGATATTCCTTCAAACGATACGAAAAAAAGTAAAAATTCTAATTCAAACGCCCAGTTTCATATAGTAAAAAAAGGTGAATCCCTTTACTCTATCTCAAAAAAATATAATATTCCTGTTGCAAAACTAAAACAGCTTAATGATATGAGAGATAATAAAATTATTATCGGTCAGAAGTTAAAAGTGGGGTAAAATAATTTTTTAAATTACATTTTGTTTAACCTAAAGCCGTTAGGGGTGTTATCCCGAATTGTCGTGATATCTGAGATTATACCCTTAAACCTGACCTGGGTAATTCCAGCGTAGGGAAACGGGCTAAAAGAATAATTAGTTTTCTTTTTAGCCGTTCCTTGAACGGCTTTCTAATTTTAAAAGAAGTTAGCCATGAAAACAATAATTATTCTTTTTTTATTATTCATTTCACAAATCTATCCACAAGTTAAAACTCTTGAAGGAATCGTCACAGATTCTGAAACTGAAAATCCACTCAGCAATGCGAATGTCTTTATCTCAAGAAACAATCTTGGTACTGTCAGCGACTCTCATGGAAACTTTAAACTAACAGGTGCTATAAAAAATACTGATACTTTGGTAATAAGTTACCTTGGCTATGCATCCAAATTCATTACGATTGTTGAATATGATGATTTTGAGTTTTTAGAAATTAAACTTGAACGAATAATTCTCCCATCACAAACTGTATTTGTTGAAGGAAGTG
>JALHTS010000102.1 GCA_022865965.1 Ignavibacteriaceae bacterium | reverse complement strand
CTCGAAAAGTATAACTCCTTCTCATCTGCTGCCGGTATAGCATTCCGATTAGCTTAATAAACCCGAAGGAATTCTTATGAGAATGCGGATCATATCAGGCGAGTTCAAAGGTAGATTTATTAAAGTTCCTCAGTCAGATAAAATAAGACCAACAACAGACAGGGTTAGAGAAACACTTTTTAATTTATTAAATAATCGCATCTCATTTAATGACATTACTGTGCTTGATATTTATTCCGGTTCCGGATCTTTGGGTTTGGAATGTTTAAGCAGGGGAGCATCTGAAGTTCATTTTATCGAAAAAGATTTTTTTATTTACAATAATCTTCTTGAGAATATAAAATCTCTTGGCGTTGTAGAACAATGTAAAGTTTTTAAGCAGGAAGCAATAAGATTCACTTCGCAGAAACCAAAAATCAAATATGATCTAATAATGGCTGACCCTCCGTTCTTCAAAGATGATATATATAAAGTAGTAGAGAATATTAAACTTAACGGTCACTTTTCAAATGAAGGTATAATGGTAATTGAGCGATCAATTCAAACCAAAGAAAAAGATATAAAAATTTTTAATATAGAACCATTTAAGATAATAGGCGATACTTGTTTATATCAGATAGAGAGTTAAAAACTTTTAGTTTGAGAAATTTATTTTTATCATACTACTGTTAATTAAAAAATTTATTTGTAAAGAAATCAATGAAAAAAGTAATTTATCCCGGCACATTCGATCCCGTTACTTACGGGCACGTAGATATTGTAAAACGCGCAGTTGATCTTTTTGCTTCAGTAGTCGTTACAGTCGCAGTTAATCCAACAAAGCAGCAATTATTCACAACTGAAGAAAGAGTGAATATGCTGAATGATAGTTTAATTGGATATAATACAGTTACGGTTGATTCATTTGAGGGCTTGCTTGTTGATCATGCCAAAGAAGTCGGTGCAACGGGAATAATAAGAGGTTTGCGCCAGGTAAGTGATTTTGAATTTGAATTCCAGATGGCACTTATGAACAGAAAGCTTGCCGATGATATTGCCACAATATTTTTAATGCCTCACGAAAAATACACTTACCTCAATTCAACAATTATTCGCAACCTTGCATCACTTAAAGCAGATGTAAGTGATTTTGTTCCGCCAATTGTTCAGGAAGCATTGAAGAAGAAGTTTGGATGAATAAATTAAACTATGAAAAAATATCTAATAATCTTTCATTCACTTTTGCTGCTTGCAGTTTTGACATTAACATTTATGGACTTAAAGGAAATGCCGATTATTACTTTTCCTCCAATTGTCCTGATATTTTTAATGATAATATTTATTGTGAATGAGTCAAAGTTTATAGTTATTCCTACTATCTTACTTGTCTTTATAGTAACCTTTGTTTTTGCTTTGATGGTTGTCGGGAATATTGTTTGGTCTAATGGAACAGTGTTTCTGGTTATTATTCTATACGTCTTATTCCTGGCAGCAGAGTCAATTACAATTGTTTTTGCATTGAAATACTTTAAAAAGCAAATTTAAAGTAGATTTCATTTCAATAATTTCATATAAATTACCCGATATTTCTTGCTTATCATAAATACTAAAAATAATTTAATAGTCTAAATATTTTATTACTTTATCTCAAGGTTTCTTTATGAGTCTCAGTTTAATAGCTAAATCAATAAAAGCCTCTCCGACTCTCAAGCTTAATGAGAAATTTGCCATCTTAAAAGAAAAAGGTGATCCTGTAATTCACCTTGGCGGAGGAGAGCCAAAAAGTAAAGCGCCAATGGATGCTATGCTTGCAGCAGTTGCGCTTCTAAATTCAGGTGAAGTTCGTTATGCACCTGCAGATGGAATTCCCGCACTTAAACAAGCAATAATTCGTTACACAGAAGAATTTTATGATAGAAAAGTAAAACCGGAACATGTTATTGCATCAAGCGGAGCTAAACAAGCAGTAATGGTTGCATTACAGGCAATCCTTAATCCACAGGAAGAAGTAATTTTTCCTGCTCCGTATTGGGTTAGTTATCCCGATATGGCAAGACTAATTGGAGCAATTCCAATTCCTGCTCTACCTGAAGATGGAACATTCTATCCAAGATTAAAAGATATTGAAGATCGGGTTGGTTCATATACTAAATGTGTTATCATCAACAGTCCGAACAACCCATCAGGTGCGATGTATTCTGAAGAGTTCATTGCTGATGTAGTTGAGTTCTGCGAAAAGAAAGATATCTGGCTGATAATGGATGATATATACCATCGTCTTATTTTCGATGGAAGAAAACCGATTAACTGTTATAATTATGCAAAGAAAAAAGATGAAAACTCTAAGCTGATTGTCATAAATGGAGTTTCGAAGCAGTATGCAATGACAGGTTACAGAATAGGTTGGGCTGTTGGTAATAAAAAAGTGATCGAAGCTATGAGCAATATTCAGGGACACCAGACATCAGGTCCCTCTGTTCTCTTACAGAAAGCTGCTGTCGGTGCATTGAATGGAATTCAATCTGGTGTGGAAAGTTTAAGAGTAACACTTGAAAATAACCGTAATGTTATGATTGATCTTCTGAATTCATTTGAAGGTGTTAAAGTAACTAAACCGGATGGAACATTTTATTGCCTGGCAGATTTTTCTGTTTATGAAAAAAATTCAAGCAAACTTTCTGAATTCTTAATAGAGAAAGTTCAAGTTCTTACTGTTCCCGGAAAAGAATTCGGGTTAGATGGTTATTTAAGACTCAGTTATTGTGGGGGAATAAAAGATATTCAGGAAGGAATTGAAAGAATGAAATGGGCACTCGATCCGAATTCACCTAATGAATTATATATTGGCGACAGAAAATTAGTGAGGGATTGGTCATGAAATATCTCGAATTCAATACACCCGCAACTAAGCAGGCAATGGAGCTTGCTTCGGATTTTAGATTAAAGAACCAGGGATTGACCGATCTAGATCGTGTTTTCTGGAATCTACCCGATGAAGCACTTTATGAAGAAATAATTTTCCGTAATGAGGGAAGAATTAGCAAACAAGGTCCAATTGTTGTTAATACTGGCAAACATACTGCCCGTGCTGCTGCAGATAAATTTGTTGTTCAGGAACAAAGTACAAAGGATAATATCTGGTGGGGAGTTTATAATCGTCCATTTAGTTCAGAAAAATTTAATCAGTTGATGGGAAGAGTTCAGTCATTCTGCCAGGGTGAAGAATTATTTGTTCAAGATTGTTACGCAGCTGCTGATCCTGATTACAAAATGCCAATTCGCATAATCACAGACAAAGCCTGGCATAGTCTTTTTGCTAGAAATATGTTCATCACAACTGAAGACCGTGATGAACTAAAAAAATTCATTCCTGAATTTACTGTTCTAACATTG
>JALHTS010000692.1 GCA_022865965.1 Ignavibacteriaceae bacterium | reverse complement strand
GATTGCAATGCTTTTAATAAATCCGTCTGATTATTTAAAAGAAAAAATTCCTTTTGTTAAAAAGATAAATGAATTGTTATCTAAACATCCTTATCTAATTAAAAACATAGGAATTGCAAACATGATTTTAGGTGGAATGTTAGGCATTTATACCGGTGTTCTGCTTAGCTCACTCGTTGCAAGACCATTGTGGAACAGCAGCATTCTGGGGATGTTATTCCTTGTTTCAGGATTGTCATCTGCTGCCGCCTTTGTTCACATGATTGCAAAAGATAAATATGAACGAGAACTACTCGCAAAAGCTGATAACGGCTTTCTTATAATTGAACTTTTCATCTTTCTTTTATTCTTTATCGGGCTTTTTACAACGGCTCAGGTTCACATTGATGCAGCAAATTTACTGCTCATCGGTCCTTATGCGCCTGTATTTTGGGTTTTCGTAATAGGACTTGGAATTGTAATTCCGTTATTCATTCAATCGTTAGCTGTTAATCACAAAATACAACACACTCCTGTTGCACCAATACTAGTTATACTCGGAGGATTACTTTTAAGATTTATAATTGTAGAAGCCGGTCAATACAGTGGCTGGATTACAACAACATTAGCTAAATAGTTTATCAGTGGAGAAAATAAATGTCATCAATATCAAATGATCTAAATGAAAAAATATCTTCTGCCGCTGAAGAGAAAGCAGTAAAGATTCCTCAACCTTACTGGAATCCTTATTTATCCGGTATCGGATTAGGACTCGTTCTCCTTGCAGCATTTGTAATTATGGGAAGAGGACTTGGTGCATCAGGTGCATTCTCATCCCTGGTCGCAGTTGGAGTCGATAAAGTTGCTCCTGCACACGCTCAATCTAATCAGTTCTTTAAGGAATATCTCGGGGATGGAACAAATAATCCTTTGAAGAATTGGTTAGTTTTTGAAGTGCTTGGTGTCTTTGTTGGCGGTTTTATTTCAGGCGCTTTAGGCGGCAGAATAAAAAAGACGACCGAAAAAGGTGAGAGAATTTCTATCAAAGGCAGATTATTATTTGCTTTCATCGGTGGCGGTTTAATGGGATTTGGTGCAAAGCTTGCACGCGGTTGCACAAGCGGTCAAGCCTTAACAGGAGGCGCATTGCTTAATACTGGAAGCTGGGCTTTAATGATAATGTTTTTTGCAGGTGCTTATGCTGCTGCTTACTTTATAAGGAGACAATGGATATGAACGCACCATTTTATAAATTCGGTTTATTCAACGATGAAGTAAGCCTGATCGTTGCATTTGCAATTGGCATCGGTTTCGGTTTCTTTCTTGAAAGAGCCGGATTCGGAAGTGCAAGAAAACTTGCCGCTCAATTTTATTTTGAAGATATGGCTGTAGTAAAAGTTATGTTCACTGCTGTTGTTACTGCAATGCTTGGATTGTTTTATCTAAATTGGATCGGTTTTATTGATTTAAGCCTTGTTTACAAAGGGAATACATATTTACTTCCTCAAATTGCAGGTGGATTAATTCTCGGAATTGGATTTGTTGTTGGTGGTTATTGTCCGGGAACTTCCTGCGTTGCAGTATCAACGGGAAGAATGGATGGTATTATTTATCTATTAGGAGTTATGGCAGGAATATTTTTCTTCGGTGAAGTTTTTCCGTTATTATCAGGATTCTTTTACTCAACAAATATGGGTGTAATCACTTTACCGGAATTAAGTAATCTTCCTTACGGAATGATTGTTTTCTTCGTAGTCCTGATGGCAATAGGGACATTTGCCGCATCAGGATGGGCTGAGAAAAAATTCGGAAATAAAAAAGTTTAAATAAAGGAATTCAGATATGTTGAATGAAGTAAAATCCCGCACAACGGGATTACAGTTTTTTAGTAAACTTAATTTGAACAAAAAATTAGCATTGTTTGCTGTAATATTCGGCTTAACTGCTTTAATAATTGGTTCACCTTCAGATACGAACAAAGTTAAAATTGATACGAATGAATTAGCATTATTAATTTCAAAAGGAGCTGATCATCTTGAAGTTGAAGAACTTGCTGATTGGATTATTCAGAGTAAAATGGATTATAGATTGATTGATCTTCGTGATGAAAAATCATTTAACGAATATCACATTCCAACTGCCGAAAATGTACCGCTTGCTGATTTGATGAATTATCCCATTGAGCGAAATGAAAAAATAATTCTTTATTCAGACGGCGGAATTCATTCCTCACAAGCATTGTTTCTGTTAAAATCTAAAGGATATAAAAGTTCATACTTTATAATAGGTGGATTAGATGAATGGAAAGATAAAATACTCTTCCCTGCTTCACCAAACGACAGCACTGCTGAATCGATTGCTAAGTTCAATAAGATGAAAGAAGTAAGTAAATTCTTTGGCGGAAGTCCGATTGAAACTTCTTCAACAACTAATGAAAATATTACTACTCCTGCATTAACAATGCCGAAGATCCAAACAACCGCTCCTGTGGGAACAACAACCAAAAAGAAAAAGAAAGAAGGTTGTTAAGATTTTGTGTGTTTATTATTAAGGATTTTTAACTCAAATTATCCAATAACATAAAATCATTCTTCTTATAGTTTGATTTTGAGTTTATTGTCTTGCCCTCGTACTTGCAATTTTTGTTTACCGGACATTGCGGGCAATTTGGTTTTGCAGGTTTACAGAATTCCCTACCAAGTCTTATCAAATTTGCATGAAATGAATGAGCAACTCCGTCAGGAATTTTATTCAATATTTCATAAAATGTTTTTTCAGGATTATTTGTTTTTACAATTCCAATCCTGTTTAAAGTTCTATGAACGTGCGTATCTACAGGACAAATATTTCTATCCAAAGAAAATAGCAAAACACAGCTTGCAGTTTTAACCCCTATGCCATTGTAAGAAGTCAGTTCCTCAAGAATCTTATCATCAGAAATATTTTTAATGTGATTCAAGGATATTCTTTTTTGTTTTTTCTTTAATGATTTAAGAAGCTCATAAATAGCTTTCGATTTTTGTTTGCCTAAACCGGCTACTTTAATATACTTTTCAATTTGATATGGTTTTAGTAACGTAAGTTCATCCCAATTCTTAAAATTATCTTTAAGATTTCTGTAAGCTTTATATGAATTCTGGTCATTAGTGTTTTGTGAAAGAATTGTTCCGATTATTGTATTAAGAGGATCGGGAAGTTTTTTTGCTTTTGGTGGAATTCCAAAGTGTTCTATAAGTAGTTGATTTATTTTCCGGATTTTCTTTTTCATAACATATTATTTACTAAAATATAAGAGTTGTTTCAAACTTTATAAAATGAATCTTAGAATATAAATGAATTATGTTTGATGGG
>JALHTS010000691.1 GCA_022865965.1 Ignavibacteriaceae bacterium | reverse complement strand
GCTCAATCACCCGATGACATAATCGATCAGGTTAAAAAATCCGGATTACGCGGAAGAGGCGGCGCAGCTTTTGTAGCCGGATTGAAGTGGAGTTTCATGCCGAAAACCACTGATAAACCAAAATATCTGTGTATCAATGGTGATGAAAGTGAACCCGGTTCATTTAAAGACAGACAAATTTTTGAATATAATCCTCATCAGCTAATTGAAGGAACATTAATAACCTGTTATGCGATTGGTGCTAAAACTGCTTACATTTATATCCGCGGGGAATATCATAAGTGGATAAAACTGATGCAGAAAGCTCTTGATGATGCTTATGCTGCAGGTTACATTGGCGAAAAGATGAAAGAGAAATTTGGAACTGATTTTTCCTGTGATATTTACATTCATAAAGGTGCCGGTGCTTATATATGTGGTGAAGAATCTTCTCTGATGAATTCAATAGAAGGGAAGAGAGGTTATCCAAGAGTTAAACCTCCATTCCCGGCACAGAATGGTTTATGGGGTTGTCCGACTACAATCAACAATGTTGAAACAATTACAAACGTACCCAAAATTATTAGTAAAGGATGGGAATGGTTTTCCAAGGTTGGCGAATCAAAGCATCCGGGAACAATTTTATTTGGTGTTAGCGGACACGTTAACAAACCAGGAGTTTATGAACTTCCGACCGGAACATTGTTAACGGATATTATTTATAAATATGCTGGTGGTATTCCCGGCAATAAAAAAATTCTTTGTGTTATTCCTGGTGGTTCTTCCATGCCTCCATTACGAGGCGAAAAGCTTGAAGACGTTAAAATGGATGCGGAATCACTTAAAGCCGTCGGTTCTGCAATTGGAACCGGTGGTGTGATGGTTATGGACGAAGATACTGACCTTTTAGAAGTACTTGCAAGAATTGCACATTTCTATCATCACGAAAGTTGTGGGCAATGTACACCTTGTCGTGAAGGAACCGGCTGGCTTGAGAAAATTTTGAAAAGAATTATTGCTGGTAATGGTTCAACCAGTGATTTGGATTTATTGATCACCGTTGCTAACCAAATTGAAGGGAACACCGTTTGTGCTTTAGGTGAAGCAGCAGCATGGCCTGTAAAATTTATGGTTGAAAGATTCAGAGATTATTTTGAAAAGAGAGTCAGCAATGAAATAAACTTGCCTGTTGCCAATAAAGTTCACTCAATGCGGCATACAGCTTTTCCATTAGCGGATGTAAAGAATTGAAAAGATTAAAGCCCATAATATCTTTTTAGCACAAATCTTAATTTTAAAAATCTGAAATTAATCTTTTATGAGTGAAAGACGAACTCATTTCCAATTCGCACTGCATAGCCATATCTCAAAAATTTGTATTTTCTCTTTTCCTCGGGAATTTCCATAACCGTCATGAATTTAGATTTAATATTCCTATCGGCTAAATAAACAAATGTGCTTTCGATAATAAGAACCAAGTTTTGTGAAACCAAAGGTAAAAACGATGAAAGTGAGATTCTAGATAACTTAGTATCTTTATGATCTAATTCGATTGTTGGTGAAATTATTATTGAATCAGGTTGTAAGTCAAAATTATTAATTTTTGTCGTATCTAATCTGTGGTCCAAGCCATTTCTCAAAGACCTAATGACTTTCATAAAATATAGTGCTTTTTCATTAATGAATTGTGAAAATAGGTCATCTTCACCGTATTTGTTTTTTAAGAGTTCATAGAATTTTGGAAAGTGAGACTGCTTAGTTAAACCGTACTTTGGATAAAAAACTGTAATAATTTCCATCAAAATTTGTTCAACGTGATCCGCCTTTTGGAAGATGGTTTTACAACGTGTTTCTAAATTAATTATAGATGGAATCACAAATGCAACTTGTCCTTTTCTTCTATTCTGAAATTCTTCAATGACGTTTTTTTCTTCAACCAAGTATTCATTTATTTCTTTTTCGAGAATTGTCAGTTCTTTCAGTATGTCAAAAGATAATTCTAATGCTCTATCGGTGATAATAGACATGTCAAAATACTCTTGCTTAAATAATGAATCTGCTGTTAAAAAAGTCTCAGAAACTAATTCTGATTCAGTCCCTTTATTTATTAATAGTTTTTGAATAGTATTTGGAAGCTTAATATTAGTCCTTTCGGGATCAATATCATCAGCCCTCATTAGTTCATATATAGACTTTTCCTTAATGATAATAAGTCTATCCTTAAACTTAGTCAGTCGAAGAACTATGCCATCTTCTTTAGTTCCTATTTCAGTACCTCCACCTGCGTTACGTTTTATGTCAATTGGTCTTAATTCTTTCATATTTGATTAGTGTATCTATTAATCTTTACTAATACTAAATTTCTTTATGCAATATTGAAAATAATATTTTTCAAATTCTAAATTTGATGAAGAATAATTAGGAAAATTACAATAGTCGATTTTTATTCTAGCCCATTACCATTGAAATAACGTATTAGTACTATTTTGTTATGTGATAATACTAAAATAGAAGTGTTAGAAGCAATAAGTTATCGGATAAAAATCGAGGTTGAGTTTACTTTACTTGTGACTTCTTTAAAACTGCCGCCTGGTCGGTTAAATTTATGGTTGTCGATTAGATCCCTTTGGGAAAAGATTTAGAGATTATTTTGAAGCGAGAGTTAGCAAAGAAATAAGCTTACCTGTTGCAAATAAAGTCCACTCAATGCGGCATACAACTTTTCCATTGGCGGATGTAAAGAACTAGTCTTTTAGTAGCCAATACTTATTTCGGATTACAATAGCTTACCGATATTAATTCGTTTATCAAATAGTAAATTTCCATTTTCGCCTAACGTTCCCAGCATAAAAAAAGTTTTGGTGAAGCAAAAATTTGGGCGAGTCCGCCAGAGGCGGACGAACCTTTTATGCCGTGTTATATGAAGTTACAAATGATAATCATTCTATCTTTTTAATTATCTCCCTTCCCTATAAGACAGAAGAAAGATGCATAACAGCAATAATTATGATAGTGATTGATGATATTCCAATAGGGACCCATACTGGTGCAATCCAGGGACGAGGAATAAGAAAAAGAACATCAATTGTAGTAGGATTAGGTGGCCATTTAATCAAAAGGTAAAGCGATAGGTAATAAAACAGGTCCCAAAAAGCAAATGTCCAAAGAAAGGCAACAATCTTTTCAAGCCATGTTTCTCCAACCAAAAGAGCTAAAATTACAAGCATCAATATTGTGGCCACTTCCCTCGTTCTCTCAATAAAAATGTAATGTTTGGGAAAATTTTCAAGCGATGCTCTATTTGATTCTGAGTCAATAATTCCAAGTGCCTTACGAAGATAAACCACAACTACTCCCTCTAAATGGGCCATGGCAATACCAAAAAGAGCTAACAATAAAAATTTTTCTATCATAAGTTATCTATCTTCTTGTTGAGCAATTTCATATAAATAGT
>JALHTS010000690.1 GCA_022865965.1 Ignavibacteriaceae bacterium | reverse complement strand
TATCCTCCGGGCAAAACAGTTTCACACGAAGGTGAAAGAGTCGGTAGAACACTAAACTCTCTTATATGCGACGGATGCGTTGTATCAGGAGGTTTGGTTGAAAGATCTGTGCTAGGTCCTAACGTAAGAGTAAACAGCTTTTCATACATTACTGATTCAATTATTTTTAATAGTTGTAACATAGGAAGGCACGCAAGAATAAGAAGAGCTATTATTGATAAGAATGTTAATATTCCTGAAGGTTATGAAATTGGTTTTGATCTTGAAGGCGATAAGAAAAAATTTACAGTTACGGAAACCGGCATTGCAGTAATTTCTAAAAATACGGTTCTACCGGAGTAATTTTTTTATTGTTTTTCTTATTATTAGATTTCTCTCAGAAATAATGAATTAAAGAATTATTAATGAATGAAGAGCTGAGAGATAAATTAAATAATCTTCCTGCCGGTCCGGGTGTTTATCAGTTTATAAACAAATCTAGAAAAGTGATTTATATTGGTAAAGCTAAAAACCTCAGAAGCCGTGTAAGATCATATTTCCATACTAATATCACCTCCTCAAAAACTCTGGTAATGATCGAGAAAGTTGTTGACTTCCAGCTTGTTGTAACTGACAGCGAAGTCGAAGCTCTGATGCTTGAGAATAATCTTATTAAAGAATTAAAACCTCGCTATAACATAAATCTTAAAGACGATAAAACTTATCCTTTCATAAAAGTTACGAATGAGCTTTTCCCTCAGGTGTATCCCACAAGGAAAGTTCTTAAAGATGGTTCAAAATATTTCGGACCTTACACCGATGTCAGAAGTATGAAAGCTTCATTAAGAATGATCAACCAGATTTTTAAGATAAGGAGCTGCGATTATAATATTACTGAAAAAGCAATTGAACAGAAAAAATTTAAAGTGTGTCTTGATTATCACATAAAAAAATGTGACGGTCCTTGTGAGGGTTTGATTTCACCGAAAGACTATAATGAAATGGTTTCTGAAGTTGTAAAATTGTTAAAAGGAAGAACTGATGATTTGATAAAAGATCTTACTCATAAAATGAATCAAGCTGTTGAGCAGTTAGAATTTGAAAAAGCCGCTGAAGTAAGGGATAAGATTGAGCAGCTTAAAAGCATTTCATTAAAACAAAAAGTTGTAAGTGATGATTTTGAAGATCGGGATGTTTTTGCTATAGCTTTTGAAGGTAAAGATTCTTCTTGTTCTGTTTTTAACATTCGGAACGGAAAACTTATAGGCAAAAAACAGCTTAAACTTTCGATTGAGATTGGTGAAGAACTATCTGAAATACTCTCGGCGGCAATAAAATTTTATTATAATGAGATGACAGAAATTCCAAAAGAAATAATCTTTGAAACAGAACCTGCTGATTCTCAAATTCTACTTGATTGGCTTAACTCTCAATCAGAAAAGAAGGTAAAGTTTATAGTCCCCCAGCGAGGCGATCTTAAATCCTTAGTTAAAATGTGCAAGCAAAATGCAATCTTGCAATTGAAAGAAATTCAAATTCAAAAAATGAAAAATCAGGGAAGCATACCATATTCTGTTGCCGCACTTCAGAGAGATTTAAGACTAAAAACTATTCCTAAAAAAATTGAATGCTTTGATATTTCTAATCTTCAAGGAAGCGATACTGTTGCAAGTATGGTTGTGTTTGAAGACGGCAAACCAAAAAAGAGTTTGTACCGAAAATTTATTATTAAAAGTGTAATAGGACCGGATGATTTCTCAAGTATGCGTGAAGTAGTTGAACGCAGATATCGAAGTCTGATTGAGAAAAATGAACCATTCCCCGATCTTATCATGGTTGATGGCGGAAAAGGTCAGCTTTCAAGTGCTGTTGAAATTCTGGATTCTCTTGGATTTAACAATTACAACATAATCGGTTTAGCAAAAAGACTTGAAGAAGTTTTTCTTCCGGATAAATCCGATCCTGAGATGATCCCAAAAACATCTTCAGGTTTAAAATTGTTACAACAAATAAGAGATGAAGCTCACAGATTTGCAATAACTTTTCACCTTAAAAGACGAAGTAAAAGAATAATTAAAAGTGAATTGATAGACATAAAAGGCATCGGTCCCGGAACAGTACATAAACTGCTTAGTGAACTTGGTAGTTATGATGCCGTAAAAAATGCAGATAAAGAAAAATTGATAAAACTGATCAGCAATAAAAAAACAGAAATTTTAATCAGGCATTTTGAAGAAAATAAAACATTTCCCAAGTAAAATTATCTTTATTTAATGAGTATTGTTGTGCGGAATAATTTTCTTCCCGACGAGTAAAACCACACCGGCAAGTATCAAACAAATTATTATTATTGAAATGTAAGGAGATAGTCCAAATGCCGTTGGAATATCACCGATGAGCATTGTTACAATTGCAACAATAACTGCATAAGGCAATTGAGTTCTCACATGCTCAACGTGATCGCATCCTGATGCCATTGAACTAAGAATGGTCGTATCCGAAATCGGTGAACAATGATCTCCCCAAACGCATCCTGTTAGGACTGAACTTATAACTCCGTGCAAAATTAAAGTGCTTTCTGCTGGAGAAAGTCCGCTAAGTTTAGAAACAGAAGCTGCTAACGGAATTGCGATAGGAAACATAATAGCCATTGTTCCCCAGCTTGTTCCGGTTGAAAAACTTATAAGTCCGCAAACAATAAAAACTATAACCGGCAGATAATATGGGCTGATTGAGTCGCTGATGAGACTAATAATATAATCAGCAGTTCTCATATCCTGAGTAACTGAACCAATTGACCAAGCTAAAGTAAGAATGAGAACAGCAAGAAACATCGATCTTAAACCAAGAAACCAGGCATCCAATGTATCTTTCAAATTCATAATTCTCTGAAGTAGTATCATTACCGCTGCAATTACGCAAGCCGCAAATGAAGACCAGAGCAAAGCGAGATAAGAATCCGAAGCAGCTATAACATTCTGTATTGAATAATCACTCACACCATTTGAGCTTAGTGTATCTAATCCGGTATAAATTAAGCCTGCTATGGAACCAAAAATTAAAACTAAAATAGGTATTAAGCCATTGTACCACTTTGCTTTATCTTCGTTACCAAACAGTTCGTTGGAAGAAGTCAGATCGGTGGCAGTTATACCTAATTTTGATGTGTCGTTTCCTTCCAATGCTTTATTCTCGGCTTTAAGCATCGGTCCGAAATCTCTCTGCGTATAACTCAAAAAGAAAACAAAAAATATTAATGCAATGGGATAGAACCTATACGGAATTGTTTCAATAAAAACACTGTAAGCATTTTCGGTTGAACCGATCATCTGTAAACCGTCCTGAATTAACCCGACTTCAAATCCAATCCACGAACTGATTATAAAGATACTTGCAATAGGTGCGGCAGTTGCATCAACAACAAATGCAAGTTTCGCGCGGGATATTTTAAGTTTATCTGTAACAGGTTTCATCAGGTTTCCAACTACTAATGTATTTGCATAATCATCAAAGAAAATTATTATGCCCGCTAACCATGTGGCGATCAAACCGGATTTTCTGTTCTTGGCAAATTTTATAACGCTATTTGCAATTCCTCTTGTTCC
>JALHTS010000101.1 GCA_022865965.1 Ignavibacteriaceae bacterium | reverse complement strand
CATCAGCTTACCTTCCTGATCGGCAAGTTTTGTTGTATCATTTATCTTAAGATTATAAGAAGCAGAATTCATAATACCGAATCCTGCTTCATTAAATCCGCACCAGACTTCTTCATTATTCTTATCCGGTGAGTTTACAAGTCCTATAAACCTATACTTTCCGTCAAAGAAGTAAACAAGTCTGTTTTTAAGTTCGCCCGCATCACGGTTTTTGAGTAGCAACGGTCTTCCGTCACTAGTAGCTTTACCGGAAACAACAGCGGTTGTACAAGGTTTAATTGAAATAGTTACTAATGATAAAATAATTAAAGCAACAAATAATGATCTCATCTAAATACTTTTTATATCAGAAACTTAAATTAACTGAAACCCGATGCACACTTGGCAGAATATCATATAATGAATAAGCATAATCGAAGCTGACTAAAGTATTTGAAAAAGGAATATTTGCTCCCGCTCCGAAAGCAAATTTCTGGGTATCGTGATTGTATAGGTAACCACTCCTTATAAAGAATCTATCAAAAACTGATATTTGTGTACCAAATTGTATTCTTTCTTTGTTATCATTTGGATGGACGGCGTCAATTCCACCTATTATTTTTACGAAATCGGATTTATATAAATCAAATCCAATGCCCACTTGAAAATTTAGAGGTAATGGGTAACTACTTGTTCTAAGATCTGCTGGGGCTAGTCTGCTTACGGGAAAATTTGGATCATATTCTTTTCGAACCTCCAGATCAGAACCCTCAAATTGCAAATTACCACCAAAATTGGTCATGCTCATAGCTATAGTTAAATTCTGAAAATCAAGATGATATTGAGTTCCAACATCAAAAGCAAAACCAGAAGCATTTTCATGCCAAATCCTTTGGTTAATATATTTTACAGTAAGTCCGACATTAAACTCAGATGTTAAATAACGAGCATAAGTAACACCAATTGCAATATCCTGCGCATCATAATATTGTCCCGTACCATTAGGTGATTGTTCAGTAGTAATTTCAATTTGTCCTGTAGTAAAAGATACGACACTAGCCCCTATCACTCCTATATCTCCTAAGTTATAAGCAACTGCAGCAGCATTCATATCAAAAAGGTCGAACCATTTCATATATGAGAAATGTAAATTAGTCGCCTGTACTTTTGCAATACCCGCAGGATTCCAAAAAATTGAGCTTGCATCATCAGTCAATCCAACAACAGCTCCAGCCATTCCTGATGCTTTTGCACTGAGAGGGATTTGTAAAAACTGTGCACCTGATGATCCAAGATTTGGATTTTGTGCAAATAACATAGTGGAAAAAATAAAACTATATATTAGAATATATGTTTTTTTCATTTAACGCTCCTGATCTTCAAAAGTACTAATAAATTTAGTTCTTAGTTATTTTATTATGGCAAATCTTTCCATGTGTTGTGTTTGCTCTGTTTTAACTACATATATATAAACACCTGGTGATGCCTCTCTTCCGCTTTCTGTTCTTAAATCCCAGGTTTCTGTACCACCCTGTGAATTGTGATATAATGTTTTAATTTTATCTGCGGCAACAGTAAAAATATAAATTGTGCATATAGCAGGAAGATTAATAAATTGAATTTGTCTTAATGGTTCTAACCTTAATTCACCAAGTTCAGATTCAAATAAGGACGATACGACATATGGATTTGGTACAACTCT
>JALHTS010000100.1 GCA_022865965.1 Ignavibacteriaceae bacterium | reverse complement strand
TTTCAAAACTATCAGGTGCGTTATTTCGGAAGCTCTTTAGATATGTCAGCGCTATCCAGAATAGGAAAGCACAACTTGTTTGCATCTTACTCTAAATCCGGCAATCCCGTTCTGGGTTATATCTATGGTGCAGACTTATTCTTTGTTGATGAGCTTAACCGTGAGTTTCCGTATGAAAGTGAAAGTTTTATCATTTCATCCGGTAACGAAATTGTTGTGGATGAAGACAAAAAACTTTTAGTTGACTTTAATCTTTCTCATAACTCCGCCGATCAATCAAAGTTATTCGATGAATTTAGATTTAACAGTGAAGATCTCTGGCTTTATTCAAAAGTTGCTTATGAATCTTCTATCCATAACTTAAATTATTTGATCGGGTCATCTTTTGCTTATCAAAATATAAAAGGCATACTTACAGATTTTAATTACTCAAGAAACATCCCTTCGTTTTTTGCTTCTGTTAATTTTCAATCGTTAGATAATCTAAGCCACTATATTGATGCGAATTATCGAAGTGGAGATAATTCATCCGGTTTGTTTATAAAGTTAGAAAACAAAATTGAGTTAAATAGACAAAATCATTTGTCACTGACATTATCTTCGGGAAATTTATTTAACATTCAGAACTCGCTTGATTATAGAATAAGAAAGGGGTACACTTTTCTTAATAATGTTGGATATCAAACCTATAATTATGATAGTAAGGCTATTCAAAATTCATTGAGTGTTAATTATTCTTATTTGCCTGATGAAAGAACGTTCTTAAGTGCAGGATTGAATATTACTAACTATACAAAACTTGATTACTTGTTGAATGATTTTATTTACAATGTTGATGACCGGATTATTGAAAACATTCAAACAGATTTTTTTAATTCTGTTAAAGGCACTGAAGGGGAGTTGTATTTTAGCTTATCAAATCGGATTTTTAAGGATTTAGAGCAGAAGTTTTATTATAGGTATAAATTTTCTTTAACTGGTGATAAAATATTTAAACAAGCACTGAAGAGAATTCCGGCTCATAAAATATTTTATTCGATTTATTATAAAGCATATAAGGATTTATTAATTTCACTTACACTAAATTATTTGTCTTCCTCTGAATGGATTGAATACAGGAATATTGAATCGCCTGAAGATGATCTCTATCTGCAAAAACCCAGGAGTTGTTTTTTAATCAACTGTGCCGTAACTAAAAAATTCTGGAATGAAAAAATAAAATTAAGTGCAATGATTCAAAATTTGCTAAACAGCAGAATACAATATCATCCGGTTGGCGGCACTTTTGATCTAACATTTTATTTGAAGGCAGAGGCTTCACTCAGCTCGCTGTTCATTCCCTGATTTATATCCTTAGAAAAATCAGGCACTAAGATTATTTAACAGATCAATTATTTTCTCAAACCCGGTTAACTTTCCAAAAAAATAATCAGCGCCTTTTTCAAAGGCTTTAGATTTAAATTGTTCAGAAGAGTAGTTTGTGAAGACTATTATAGTATGGGGATTTGTATTGCTTTTAATTTCTTTAAGAACTTCATATCCGCTTCCATCATTCAAATTTAAATCAAGTATAGTGATATCCGGCTT
>JALHTS010000689.1 GCA_022865965.1 Ignavibacteriaceae bacterium | reverse complement strand
CTCTGACGGTGTCTTCATTTATATTGATGAAGGGAAAAAAGAAGTTGATTTAAATCAACTGATTAAACAGCGAGGAAGAATGTTTGATATATTAATTCAAAATAATCCCGAGTCAATATTTATATATGATATTGATACTCTCAGGTTCCTTGAAGCAAATGAAGCTGCACTAAATCTTTATGGCTATTCGCATGAAGAATTCCTTCAAATGGATCTTACTGATTTATACACTTCTGAAGATATTCAAACCTTGCTCGGCTCATCCTCTGATGATTCATCCATAAGTATATTTTCGGGACCTTACCGTCATAAAAAGAAAACCGGTGAATCTCTTTTTGTTGAAATAAGTAAAACAAAATTTCAGTTTAATGGAAAAGACAGTTTCTTCAATATCGTAAAAAATGTTACTTCACAGCTTGAGCTCGAAAAGAAAAATCAATTATTTAAAGCTGCATTCGAAAATACTAATGACACCATATTCATAACAGATGCAAACGGATTTATCAGTTTTATAAATAAATCAGGTATTAGTCTGTTGGGATACACTCAAAATGAAATTGAAAATACATCATTCGCGGCATTATTAAAAGATGATCATCGTGCGATGATAAATACTTCGGTTTTCATTCCTGATATAAAAGAACCAGTAACGCTTCAATTGGATATTAAGAAATATGATGGTCCATTCATTAATAGTGAAGTAATTTTCACTCCGATTTTAGATTTTACAAATCAGGTAGAGTCGTTTACTGTATTACTTAAAGTGCTTAAAGATGAATCGCTTCAACCGCAAGAAATTATAAAAGAAGTAATCAAAGAAGTTATAATTGAAAAAGCTGCAACCGGAGACGCTAATTCACCGGATCCTAATTTTCTTTCGGGAGTTTTTCATGAAATTCTTACACCGATGAATGTGATTTTGGGATTTGCACAAGAACTGACTGATAGTATTACAAATCCAACTTCAGAACAAAAAGAGGCATCTGATCTTATAAATCAAAATAAAACAAAGCTTATGAGCACTATGAACTCGGTTGTAGAATATTCAGAGCTTATTCTACAAAAAACAGAATTAATATATTCTGAAATTCCAATAACTGAGTTAATAGAAAAAATAGATAAAAAAATAAATGAATTGCTCAATTCACCTGATACGCATTTCTCTTATGGGAAAATTTCATCATCATTAACATTTAATACAGATGCTCACAAATTTGAAACATTTGTTTCAAGTTTAATAAAAGTTGTCGGAAGAATGATTAAGGAGAAAAAATTATACTTTTCAGCATTTCCTTATGATGACGAAAAATTTATTATTCTAATTAGCGATAATTACAGCAATTGCTCTGAATATCTTACAGCAAGATTAAAACTTATCTATACCGGTAATAACGATATTAAAGATATTGGAACGCCAAAGCTTTCAACTTATCTTTCAAGAATTTTACTTCCGATACTTGGTGGATATTTTATAGAAGATGAAAAATTTGGTGGTGGATTTATTTTTCCGCTTAATGTGTCGCAACAATCCGGTTTTCAAAAAGTTGAATCCCAGGATCTTTCTATGGATGAACTTTTTGAGCAAGAAGAAACAAAATCTATAGATGTTTTTGATAAAAGTGAATCTGT
>JALHTS010000688.1 GCA_022865965.1 Ignavibacteriaceae bacterium | reverse complement strand
TGATGATCTTCCCCTGGATAAAATTGAACTTAAAAGATCGAGCGCATAATAATCGGCATTCCCCGTTTCGGGAACGTGATACGTAATCATCAAATACGGAGAAGGGACTTCCCTTTTTACAAAAACTCTTTTTTCACCCAATTGCGGCGGTTCAACCGTGTGAATCGGTCTCGGCTTTGGTCCTGCAGAAATTGGTTCAAAATATTTTTCCGTAAGTTTTTTTACTTCAGCAAGCTTTACATCACCGCTTATTACAACCAGACAGTTGTTGGGCGCATAATAAGTATGAAAATAATTTTCGAGGTCGGACTTGGTCCAGTTTTTAATATCAGATTCCCAGCCGATCACGGGCCACATATAAGAATGTGCAACAAAGGCGGTTGCCTGAACATCCTGCCATAACTGTTCCAGCGGACTGTTTTCAAGTCCGGTTGTTCTTTCAGAAAGAATAACGCCGCGCTCGCTTTCAATCATTTGCGGATCGAATTTAAGGTTGGTAATTCTATCTGTTTCAAGATCAAATATTAATTCAAGCGCAGTTCGTGGGAAAAAGTTGGTGTATGCGGTAATGTTTTCAGATGTGTAAGCATTATTTGCTCCGCCATTTGCTTCCATAACACGGTCGAATTCTTTTGGACCGTATTTCTTTGCACCGTTGAACATCATATGCTCAAAGAAATGAGAAATGCCTGTAATGCCTATGTACTCGTTGCGTGAGCCGACTTTATAAAACAAATACATATTTGCATTTGGAATAGAACTTTTCTCAAGAACCATAATTTTCATTCCGTTCTTAAGAGTAAAAGTTTGAACATCATCTGCCTGCACCTGTGCGAACAGGGAAACAGCAGAGATGAGAAAGATTAGAATGTGTTTCATTTTTGCTATCCTAATTTTTGTTAATTAACTTTTGCAAAAATAGTGATAGTTTTTAGAACGTGAAGTATAAAATGATGTGCGGTTAAAGTGTTTATTAGAAATAACTTAGTAATTGCGGCAACAAACTGACGAAAATTATGTTAATTGCGTCAGCTTACTGACTGATTTTTTTGATAAGCATAAGGTTGGGTGCACTTTCTATGCTGCCCGGTGGACTTGGTGTTACTGAAGGCTCATTAACTTTAATGTTAGTTCAAAAAGGGTTATCAGAAAATGATGCCTTTGCCTCTACTTTTATTGTAAGGGCAGTTACGCTATGGTTTGCGGTATTAGTAGGAGCTGTTAGCGTTTTGTTTTATCAAAAAAGATTTGGGAAAATCATTATTGAATCAAACAATGTTCTAAAAGAGGAATAAAAAATAATTGGTAAAGAAAGCAAATCTAAATCCCTGACTATATATTTATTTGATTCAACTCAAGTTGGAGAACCTGGAATTGAATTTGACGCAAACATGAATAATGATCCTGGAATTTCTTGGATGAAAAAGAGCAGCAAATATTATTGAGATATCATTATATAGAAACTTCTAAAAAAATAATTAACAATAATGAATATTTAAATAATCTTGCTTCAAAAGAATATGAGAATAAAATGAGAAGCAACAAAATCAATAACGTCGATTAATTTACTTCGGCAGCAAATGATAAACTCAGTAAACATATCAAAACTCAAAGCAAACAAGCATTAGAATAAATGCGTGCATAAATTAGAGTAAACTATTAAAACCAATAGAAGAAATAATTTCAAAGGGAAAGCAAAATAATTTACGAACAGGCAGAAGAACAATAGATTTATTGATCATAGTAAAATGTTTTATTATTCAGACTATATATAATCTATCTGATCTCAGACTGAAAGAAGAAATAGCAGATAGAAGAAGTTTACAAAAGCCAGCGTTCACAACTCAAGTACTTTTGACCAATTGATTGACTATTCCGGACAAGCAGTTTTTGCTGATAAAGGCTATGCAAATAAAGCAAGAAGAAAGAAACATGAGGCGCTTGGTATTTTTGATGGCATCATAGCAAAGGGTTATCGGAATAAGCCTTTGAGTAAATCAGACAATAGATTCAGCAAGATTCTTTCTTTAGCCAGGAACAGAGTTGAAAAACATAAATAATTAAAATGCACCATCCTATTATCAAAGCAATAGATATTAAAATTAAAAAATAGACTCGGTTTATGTTTAATATAAATAATAGAATTTAGTTGTAAGATATCTATTACTTGCTCTTGACATTATCTGCTAAAATCATTATTTCTCCATATTAAGTAAAAAAAATTTTATATAATAGATT
>JALHTS010000002.1 GCA_022865965.1 Ignavibacteriaceae bacterium | reverse complement strand
GTTCCACAATTTCAAGCTGGAAACAAATCCCTATGTTTATGAATACAGTAATATAGATATTCAACCAGAAGAAATAGGTTCTTTGAATAATGATTATTTTACATTATTTGAATTTTCAGCGAAGTATGATCCTGTCCCCACAATGTTAACTCAAAATCATGTTAATGTTATTCACGGATTTATGGGACAGACCACAATGTTCCGCAGAGGCACAATAAAAAATTCAGTTATAATGCTTGCAGAGCGACAAGGAACAGATCAGGTAAAATATATTAATGGAAATTTTGGGAGAGGATTTTTTACTTTTTACGGTGGACATGATCCCGAAGATTATCAACACGCAGTTGGTGATCCACCTACGGATTTAAATTTATATAAAACTTCGCCCGGCTTCCGATTAATTTTAAATAATATTTTATTTCCCGCAGCAACAAAGAAAAAGCAAAAAACATGAAAACGGTAAAACTAAAAAACAGCAACAAAGAAATTCCAATTGGTAAAATAGTTTGTGTCGGCAGAAATTATGTTGAACACATTAAAGAGCTTGGAAATGAGCAGCATGAAAAACCCGTAATATTTCTTAAAACAACAAGCTCAGTTATTTATTCCGGCGATAAAATAATTTATCCCTCTTTTTCAAATGATATGCATCATGAAACAGAACTTGTTTTACTTATTGGAGCAGCAGTAAACAAGGCAACTGAAACAGAAGCGCAAAAAGCTATTGAAGGATATGGAGTCGGTTTAGATATGACTCTTCGTGATGTTCAAAATGAGTTAAAGAAAAAAGGTCATCCCTGGACGATTGCCAAATGTTTTGACACTTCAACAGTACTGTCTGACTTTATTTCTTCAGAAGATTATAAACTAAATCTTACTGAAACAATTACACTTAAAGTAAACGGTGAGATCAGACAAAATGATCAGTTGAGCAAAATGATCTTCAATCCAACTCAAATAGTTGAGTACATTTCTTCTCTGATGACACTTGAACCAGGCGACTTAATATTTACCGGAACGCCAAAAGGTGTAAGTAAAGTTAATAGAGGAGATAAACTTGAGGCTGAGATAGAGGGCATAACAAAACTAACTTGTGAAGTAAAATAAAATACTTTGCATTTACTTGTTCAGATTTGCAAGTGCTTTTTTTATCAGATCTTCTAATGCGTAATTTGAATCTTCAATCAATAGTTCCCGCACAACTTTTTCTGCAACTTTAATATTGTAGCCAAGTGTTGCTAAAGCGGAAATTGCTTCGCTCTTAATACTTGGCTGTACAGAGGTAAACTCTCCGGCAGAAATGCCTTCAACTTTTGATCTTAACTCAAGGACTAATCTTTCGGCAGTTTTATTTCCTATTCCGGGAACAGCTGTTATTCGGGGCACATTCCCTTCTTCTATTGCTTCTTTTAATGATTCAACAGAAATGCCGGATAAAAGTCCAAGTGCTATTTTAGGGCCAATGCCACTGATTGAAATTAGTAGTTCAAACATTTCTTTTTCAGATTCAGTAAAAAATCCGTAAAGTGAAATTGAATCTTCTTTAACGTGAGTATGAATAAAAAGAGAAACATCTTCT
>JALHTS010000687.1 GCA_022865965.1 Ignavibacteriaceae bacterium | reverse complement strand
TATGAAGGTGATTTAATAGTAAATAATTTTCAGTTATTTCAGAACTATCCAAATCCGTTTAATCCATCAACTTTAATAAGATATTCTTTAAAGAAGGAGGAATTAGTGAGTATTGAAATCTATAACATTTTGGGTCAACGCGTAGATGAATTGGTAAAAGAAGTAAAGTCCGAAGGCATTCATCAAATAGTTTTTAATTCTTCAAATTTACCAAGTGGAGTATATTTTTATTCAATAAGAACTCAAAATTTCACGGATACTAAAAAAATGATACTTTTAAGATAAAACTCCTAAATTAACCTTCGGGATTTGCTAATCCCGAAGGTTTTAAACAAATGATAAGGTTATAAATATGAAATCCATAATTAAATTTCTTTTTGCAATTATTTTGGTTATAAATTCATTTGTTTTCTCTCAAACACCAATACTCATTGGTCCTCCGGGTGATGCAGTAATGCGAAATCATATTGCAATGCATCCAAACGATCCTGCATTAATCTATACGGGTACTGATAGAGCAATATTTCGTAATAATCTAATTGAAGACACTATTTATCCAATCGAAACAGGATTTTATGATTATCACGTTACTGAAATTGCTTTGCCCTATAATGAGCATAATTATATCTATGTCGATTTATACGGTCGATCATTGATAAGTACAAACTATGGTGCAGTTTGGAATGTAATATACGAGCAAGATACCCGGTCACATTTTGCATTCAATCCGTTAAATTCAGATATAGTTTTTATGGTTAGAGATCGTTACGACCTATGGAGAAGCAATGATAAGGGAGGTACCTGGTTCAAGCTGAAAACATTTAATCGCCCGGTATGGCAGATTGCTGTTGCGCCATCCGATACATCGTTTATTTATGTTGCAGTCGAGTATGCACTTTACAAAAGCACAAATTCCGGTACAGATTGGATTATGACTTCCGAAACTTCTCGGGAGCGAACTTACAGGATTATTGTTAATCCTTATAATAAAAATTCCGTTTACTATCATATGGATGGATTATTGTATAAATCTAATGATGGAGGTTACACACTAAATACTTTATTCAGTCTTGATGTTAGCGATTTCATTTTAAATCCTCTTGACACTTTAAATCTCTACGTTGCCATTGGAAATCCAATTTCTCCGGGAGCCGGAATTATAAAAACAACGGATGAAGGAATTAACTGGTTTGCTATAAATAATGGAATTCCTGGCGAGTATATTTGGGGTCAGTCAATTATACTAAATCCCAGTAATCCAGCCGAGTTGTATGCAGGGATTGGGTTTTTGGGTGTATATAAAACAACAAATGGCGGAAACAACTGGTCACTAACTAATCTCGCTTATACTGATGTATTCGATATTTATATTGATCCTGAAAAGCCTGATCATTTGATGTCAGGTCAATATGGATTTGGGATAATGCAGACTACTGATGATGGGGATACCTGGGTGCAGCCTCAATTTAATACTCCATTTGAATATCTTAATTGCAGAGATTTTACGTTCAATCCCGATAATAAGGATATTGGTTTTGTAGCTGCACATTCAAGTTTAATCAAGACTTCTGACGGAGGTAATAGCTGGTTCATAACAAATCAACTCCTGGGTGTAACTTCCGTTTCCTACCATCCAATGAAATCAAATATTTTATTTGCAGGTGGTCGAATGGATCCTGTGTCTCCCGGTTTCTTTGTTCGGAGTACAGATGGCGGTGATAGCTGGAATTCATTAATTTATGACTTTCGGGCTGACAATTTCATTTTTCATCCTGCTGATACCAATATCATCTACACTGAGGGTACTGATATTAATACATTCAATGGTTCAGTATTCAAATCTACGGATTTAGGTGAAACCTGGATACCCCGGAATTCAGGACTAGTCCATAATCCATCTGGTTCAATATTTCAGATTACATCAATATCAATATTAAAGAGTGATCCCGAAATACTCTATTGCTCACAAGGTAAAGCGCTAAACAAAAGCACAAACGGTGGTGAAAATTGGTTTCAAATTGATTCAACGCTAAATTCATTGGACCCTGAGGTTAATATTTCAAGCATTTTGCTCGAAAGCAACAGACCTGGTAGAATCTATGTTGGCAGTTCAAACAAGGGCGGCTTATTTTTAACCGAAGATGATGGTAAAAATTGGCAAAAGATTTATGATGGTGATGTATATCTGATAAAAGCAGATAATTCAATTCCACGTAATATTTATTTCGGAACAAAATTTGGGATTATGAAAATCACTGATACTATTACAGTATCGGTAGAAGAAATTCAATCAGAAGTCCCCGCCCAATATTTCTTATTCCAAAACTACCCAAATCCTTTTAATCCAACGACAACAATCAAATACCAAATTCCAGGGTTAGATTTTGTAACACTTAAAGTTTATGATATTCTTGGAAATGAAATTGCAACCCTCGTTAATGAATATAAACCTGCAGGTAGCCACGATGCGGAATTTAATGCAGCACAATTACCAAGCGGTGTTTATTTCTACCAATTTAAAGCCGGTAGTTTTACTCAAACTAAAAAAATGATTCTTTTGAGATAAATGCAATGAAGAAAATCTTTTACATATCGTTATCATTTTTGTTGGTTGTCGTTTATGGATTCTTATCCGGTGATATAAACAACAGCATTAACAAAACTACAACAAACGATCACTACAACTACATTGCAGTAAACCAGTGTATGATGTGGGTTTCCAACAACGGTAATGGTTCTCACGACCCAAGAACTGATGGTAATGGTTTCTACTGGCCCGGAGGTGAAGATGCAATAAAATCAGCAATATTTGAAGATGGTTTAATATGGGGTGGAATTGTAGATACACAAATAAGAGTTAACGGTAATACCTATTGGCAAGGATTACAGGCAGGTAAAATATTAGAAGATGGAACGCCGGATGATCCTTCCTTAGAAAAATATAGAGTATTCAAGATAAATAAATACTGGCAGGATCTCCCACCCGGACCCAAAAGAGATAAGCTTGCAAAAGATTACAACGAGTGGCCTGTTGAGGATGGCGCACCCTGGATTGATATAAATGGAGATGGTGTTTTCACTCGCGGAATTGACCAGCCGGAATTTGTTGGTGATGAAACATTATGGTATGTATCAAATGAAATGGATACTTTGCATAGATTATTTTATCCTTTTACAAATGCGATTGGATTAGAATTTCAAACTACAATTTATGCTTTTCAAAAGGCCGATTTCCGCGATAATACAATATTCAAGAAATACAAAATAATTAATAAAGGAACTGATACAGTAAAGAATATGTACTTTGGTTATTGGTCGGATGCGGACTTGGGAGATTTCGATGATGATTTTATTGGTTGTGATTCGACACTGAATCTGGGATATTCTTACAATAGAGATGATTATGATTATGTATATGGTAATGCTCCTCCAGCCATCGGGTATAAACTTTTACAAGGCCCAATTGTAGAAACTTCTCCCGTAGACTCTGCAAAGTTTAATAATATCTGGTTAAAAGGATTCAGAAATCTTAAAATGACAGCATTCTATTATCCACCAATTCGGCC
>JALHTS010000686.1 GCA_022865965.1 Ignavibacteriaceae bacterium | reverse complement strand
TCATCGTAATCTTCAACAATTAATCTTGATAAACCCATTAAACCCTGAAATGGACTTTTTAAATCATGAGCAACAATTGAGAAAAACTTATCCTTAGATGCATTTAATTCCTGTAACTCAGCAGAATAACTTTTTAGTTTATAATCTGAATTCTTTTTCATTATTGCGCTTGCAATCTGTTCACATACATAGGTCAGTATCCGTAATTCTTCCTGGCCATAAGTTTTTGGCTCCTCATAATCCTGAACTACGAGTGTGCCAATTGTTTTGTCTCCAATCTTTAAAGGAACACCGAGCCATATTTGAGAAGGCTCACCTAATAAATTGGTTTCACCAAGTTTTCTTAATGCCATATCAAGTTCTGCATCAATTAAATGTGCCTTGCCAGATCTTAATATGTACTCAGTTAAACCTTTACCTGCAATTCTTGGCACAGGTTGTAGGTCAAACTGATCAACAAAATAGGGGAATGAAAGTATTTTAGTATTCTCATCATACAAAGCGATATAAAAGTTATCTGCTTTCATCAACGTTTTTACAGCCTGATGAATTTCGGAGTACAGATCATCCATTTCTTCAACCGTATTTACTGCAGTTGATATTTTCAGAAGTGTTTGCTGTATAAGTTCAGAATTTTTAATTTGAGTGAAATCGGCAGAAATTCCTAATGTTCCAATTATTTTTCCATTTTCATCTTTTAAAGGAACTTTAGTAGTATTTACCCAACTGATTGAGCCACCTCGCCAGGTTTCCTTTTCAATTTTATTAATTATCGTTTCTTTGCCATTTATTAGTTCTAATTCATCATCTCTTGCCGCATCAGCATGTTCCTGAGAAAAAATATCATGATCTTTTTTGCCAATTAGTTGTTCAAAGTTGCTGAAACCAAAATAAGTAACTGCTGTTTTATTCGCTTTTATAAATCTGCTTTCAAGATCTTTGAAATAGATGGAAAAAGGAATGTAATCCATAAAATATTGCGTAAGATTTCTTTCCCATGAAAGATGTTTTTCTTTTTCTTTTCGGTCAGATATATCTCTTACAATAAGTATGAGATCATGTTCATTCTCTGAATCACCTAAAGAAGTTGAAATTTCTACAGGAATGCTTTGACCATCGCTTTTACAGGCTATAGTTTCAAATGCATTGCTCACTGTATTAGTATTAACCTTAAAACTTCTCGCTTTAAATTTATTTTCAATTACGTTCCGATTTTCATTTGGGAAAATTAGTCCCAGTAAATTTTTGCCTTCTGTATCTTTATAGTTATATCCAAATATTCTTTCTGCAGTCTTGTTCCAATAAGTGATTTTATAATCATCCGTTAATATTATAATACCGTCGGCTGCAGAGTTGGTAATTGTGTTAAATTTATTTTTTAACTCTCGAAGTTCTTTTTTTACTTTTATCTTTTCAGAATTGTCAGTAACAATTCCTACAATAACATTTTCCTTTTTAGTTTTTAACAATCCCACATTCAAAGTAACCGGTATTATCTTTTTCCCATTTTTATGTAAGAGATTTACATCATAATTACGAGGTAAGTCTTTTCCTGCAAGACGCAGTTCGGCTCTTTGCGACACTACCTTAAGATGACTTGGAGCAACCACATCTTTGAGGTTCAACTTCAGAAGTTCATCAGGTTTGTAACCAAGCATATTAGTTAAGGTTTCATTAACAGATTGGAAACCGGATTTTGATAGTATAAATAGTCCGTCTAAAACTGTAGCGGCAATAGTCTCAAATTCAGTTGCAGAATCAAGTTTGGTAAGTTTATTCTGTAATTGCTTTACTTCACTTTTAAGTTCTGAAATCTCTTCTAGTAGTTCAGATTTGGTTTTATTTTTATACTGATTATTCATCAGTTGATTATTCCCAGAATTTTGTAATATCAAAATTTTCGATGTTAAATATAATAAAACCTTTAGAACTCTATCACATAGCCGTAAACTTTGCAAGGACGTATAATTAGGCTTTAACACATTTCTTTATATTAGAAAATCATTTCTATATATTTGCACTTCATTTTTTGAAAACTTATTGGGAAATATGCAATACCTAAAGGATTTGAATCCCGCTCAGCGCGAGGCAGTTGAATATTTAGATGGTCCTCAAATGATAATTGCCGGTGCGGGATCGGGAAAAACTAAAGTTTTAACGTATAAAGTTGCTTACCTTATTAAAAAAGGATTTGAGCCTGAAACCATTCTTGCTCTGACTTTTACAAACAAAGCTGCCAATGAGATGAAAGAAAGAATTAAAGAACTTATTGGTAAAAAAGCTGATACGCTCTGGATGGGTACTTTCCATTCTATCTTTGC
>JALHTS010000685.1 GCA_022865965.1 Ignavibacteriaceae bacterium | reverse complement strand
TAAACCTCTTTTAATATCATATTTTTTAATGCCTTAATCCATATTGGATTATCGTTCAGGCTTTCAACCAGCTGAACTTTCTCACCACCGTGTTTTACAAATAAATCCTGATATTCTTTCCCGATTTCGATTGTTGTTTCAAGACAGTCTGCAACAAAGGCGGGACTGAAAACCAAAAGCTTTTTTGCACCCTCTTTAGCCTTTTCAATTACGACTTTATCTGAAAATGGTTCGAGCCAGTCTTTGTCTAACCTCGATTGAAAGCAAACAGTATATTTTTCATTAGAAATGTTTAATCTTTCGGCTATCAATCTTGATGTAGCATAGCAAACTGCTTTGTAACAATATTTATTGTCTTGGTTGATTTCCTTTTCACAGTCATGATCATCGCAAGGTTTTCCATCCTCATAAACCTTATCAACCTGCCTTACGGGCAAGCCGTGAAAACTGAATAATATATGATCATAATCATCAAGATTATATTTACTTCCCTGCTCAACAACCGAATTTATATAACCTTCATCATCATAAAACTGGTTGATTATTCTTAACTCGGGAATAACCCACCACTTGCTTATTATTTTCATCGCCTTATCAATTGCCGACCCTGTACTTGCAGATGCATATTGCGGAAACAATGGGAATATTATAATCTTTTCATAATTCTTCTTTTTCATTTTTGCAAGAACGTCATCAAGCGAGGGATTTCTGTATCTCATTGCAAGTTCAACTTCAAATTCCTTTCCCAATTCTTTTTGCAGTTTTTCTTTTACCGATTCGCCATAAATAATAATTGGTGATCCCTGCCTACCGGCGGGCAGGCCTTTTTCCGTCCACAACTCTTTATAAACCTTGGCAGATTTTGGTGCACGGAATGGAACTATGATAAAATTAACAAGAAAAAATCTTCCGACCGGATTAATATCAATAACACGAGGATCGTTAAGAAACTCAAATAAATATCTTCTTACATCTTTAACAGATGGACTGTCTGGTGTACCAAGGTTAATTAATAAAACTCCGGTTTTTGCGTTCATACCTTTTATCAAATAATTATTGAATAGGAATTAGACTGATGCAAATTTATAAATCTTTATGGTAAGTATTTGATTTTGTTAGCTGTGAATTCCAGAAATCCCGCAGAATCAACTAATTGTTGAAATCTCTGTTCCAAACTTAAAAGGTAGGTTAAGCTTAGAAAAAAATAAGGCGACGAGTGCGATTAAATGATGGATGAACCGGTTTTACGATGGATGAAAATTCTGTTGATTGTTTGAATTGCTTAAAAGAAGATTTTAATATGATATTGTAGTCTTGAGTTTAGGTTAGAGAATTTGGTTATGGGACAAATAACGTTCCGGCGTTATGGGTAGTGCCGCCTTTCAGTTTGCTGGTTTCCAAGATTAAAGGTACAAATTTTCAATTACATCTCAAGTTTCCAATAGAAATGCGGCATTACCTATGACCGCCTGTTATATCTCGTTCATTTAACTTGATATTTAGGATGTCCTGTTTGCCAAAGTGCAAAACTTAACACATCTGCCAAATCTTCAAAGTATTTTTTTGTATTTGGACTTACATGACCTGCTTCATAATCTACTCTAAATAGAATAGGATTGTCAGAAACATTAGCAGCTTGCAAACGTGCGGTAAATTTAGCAGGTTGCCATAGAATAACCCGGGTATCATTCATTCCTGCAGTTATAAGTGTTGCCGGATATTTTATTCCTTCTTTTATATTTTGATAAGCGTCCATTTCAATCAAAGCCATACATTCTACAGAATCTTTAACGGTCCCAAATTCAGCTACATTCTGTGGACCACTTGTTGTATTTTCAAATCTTAAAGCATTCAATATTCCAACTTCAGGGATGGCAACAGCAAAAAGATCTGGTCGCTCAGTCAGTGCCCGGCCTATAGTAATTCCTCCGGCACTCATACCATAGATTGCAATTTTTTTGTTTGATGAATATTTTTCATTGATTAAATACTCAGCACTAGCAATTAAATCTTTCCAGGAGTTTGCTTTTGTAGTTTTTTGACCATCCTTATGCCATTGACCCCCAAGCTCACTTCCACCTCTTACATGTGCAGTGGCTAAAATACCTCCCTCGTGTACCCAAAGTAAATTATTTGGTACAAAACGAGGCTTTAAAGACCCTCCATAGGCACCGTAAGCTGTTATCACTACGGGATTACGTCCATTCTTTTTTATTCCTTTTTTATATACTAAGGATAGTGGAACTTTTACACCATCGTGAGATTCGATCATAAGTTCTTCAACTATTAAATCGGCGTATTCAGGATATTCAGCTTCTGCAAATAAGCTTTCAAGCTTAAATTCATCTTTTTCAGTCAAATATCTGTAGCGCTTATATTCACTGGTCCAGCCAGAAATACCAAGCCATAGATCACTATATTTAAATCCTTTTGTTGCCAAATATATAGAACCTGCTGAAATTGGTAATTTTAACTCAACTGCTTTTGTTGTTCCAAAAGCAAGAAAGTAAACTTTTTCCTCTACTCCATTAAAAGATAATGTATAAAATAAGCCTTCTTTAGTTAAACTTAAATTAGATATTCGGGCATTAGGGTTTTCTGCAATTACAAGCTCTGCATTTGCCACATCAGGATTAATTAGGGAGGTTTTTATAATTTTAAATTTAGGAGCATCTTTTGGTGTCAGAATGTATAAATCATTTTCCGTAACTCTAAAAGTATGAACTTCATCTTCACGTTCAAATAATCTTTTCCAGCTGATTTTATCTTTTCCCAATTCATGGATTGGTGCGTAAAATATATTTAATCTTTTATCTGTAGTAGCTGCACCAACAAATATGAAATTACAGCCATTAAAAATAAAGGGAATGTTAACATCTTCGGGAGTAAGATTAAATTCGGGGTATTTTTCCCGGGAAAATATTTCCCTGTCATTTGAAGGATCCGTATTTAAAATATGATGATATATTTTAGTATTTGACCAAAGTCCCGGATCATGCCGGT
>JALHTS010000099.1 GCA_022865965.1 Ignavibacteriaceae bacterium | reverse complement strand
AGGAAATTGTTTAATTCCATACAGTTCAGGACGATTAAGAAAGATTACCACATCAGCATCCTGCTCGATTGATCCTGACTCACGAAGATCAGATAGCTGAGGACGTTTATCTGTACGCGTTTCAACTGCACGATTAAGCTGCGCAAGTGCGATTACAGGAATGTTAAGTTCTTTAGCCAATGCTTTTAATGATCTTGATATATGCGAAATTTCTCTTTCACGACTTTCTGCTTTTGCCGGTCCCTGCATTAACTGAAGATAATCTACTATTACCATCCCGATTTGTTTTTCAGCTTTAAGTCTTCTTGCTTTTGCCCTTATTTCAAGTACGGTTTGCGCGGGAGAATCATCTACATAGATTGGTGCATTGATGAGTTTGTGAGCATTCTTACTCAGTTTTGCAGCTTCTTCGTGAGGAAGTTTTCCCGTTCTTACAAGATGTGCATTTAATCTTCCTTCTGCACAAAGTAAGCGAATGATTAATTGCATTGTTGACATTTCAAGACTGAAAATTCCAACTGGCACTTGGTGATCAACAGCAGCGTTGCGTGCCAGAGTCAGCGCCAAAGCAGTTTTGCCCATAGATGGCCTAGCTGCAATTATTATCAAATCCGATTTTTGGAATCCGCCAAGTATTTCATCAAGTTCATAAAATCCAGTTGGAACAGAAAACTTTTTATGCGTTTGAGAATGAATCGCTTCGATATATTCAAGCGCATCTCTTACAGCTCGATCCATTCCTTGAAATGACTTTTGCAGATGTGATTCAGTTATTTCAAATATTTTTCTTTCTGCATCATCAAGAATATCAAATGCATCGCTGGAACCATCGTAAGCGGCTCGTGCAATTTCGTGGGAGCTTGTTATTAGTCCGCGTAAAATTTGTTTTTCAAGAATTATTCTTGCGTGAAATTCAACATTTGCAGCAGAAGAAATATTTTGTGAAAGTTTGCTTAAATAAACAGCACCTCCAACATCATCAATATGATTCCGCTTTTTCAACTCTTCATAAACTGTAACAGTATCAATCGCTTCACCGGATTCAAACAGAGAGATCATCGTTTCGAAAATTAAATGGTGAGCTTTATAATAGAAGCTTTCCGGTTTTAGAAGTTCAATTGCTTTTGGAACTGCTTCCTTTTCTATAAGCATCGCACCAATAACTGCTGCTTCTATTTCCGGAGCAGATGGTGGTTTAACATCTGCGGGAATAATATTGTTTGCTTGGTTTTCTGTTGTTTTTTTTGATTTAGCCATAACCGTTTTTCAGACAAAATACCCCGAACATGTCGGGGTGTAAAAGTAACTCAGATATTTTTTAATTGCAATTGGAAAATTGGAATTGTTTAATTAAGAGTCAATTAAAAAGCTTAATATTTTTGTTCAGTTATGAATAAAACACAGGATTCTGATCAAGAAATTTCATCATAAAGCTTTCTGAACTTTTTTACATCTTCCCAGCAATCACGTTTCCAATTTGGATTTCGTAATAAAGCAGCGGGATGAAATGTTACCATTGTGCTTATCCCTTCATATTCATAAACCTTACCACGCAGCTTGGTAAGTGACTCTTTCTGTTTAAGTAAACCCTTTGCAGCAGTTAATCCCAGACAAAGAATCAATTTAGGTTGAATTAGTTCAATTTGTTTTTTCAGATATGGAATGCAGGTATCCATTTCATCAGGTAAAGGAGTGCGGTTTCCGGGCGGACGACATTTTATAATATTTGCAATAAAAACTTCATCTCTTTCAAACTTGATTGCTTTAAGAATATCAGTTAATAGTTTTCCTGCTCTTCCAACAAATGGCAATCCCTGGGCATCCTCTTCAGCACCGGGACCTTCACCAATAACCATAACATCTGCATTTGGATTTCCGCTTCCGAAAACAAATTTATTCCTGTTTTTGTGAAGACCGCATTTTGTGCAATTGCAGATTAGTTTATTTAACTCATCAAGTGAATTTGATGTTTCCCAGGTTTCTTGTTCGCTTTCAAATAATTGAACTTCCTTTTGGGAAGGTTCCTTAACACCTATTTTTTTGGCTTTAGACTGCAGATCAGGATAATCTTTTTTCCCAGGTTTAACAAATTGCTGCTTTGGTTCAAAAAGATCATCGTTAAAAATTTCTTTTTGATCTTTTAGTAAACGAATTATTTTTTCTTTTGGAATTTTTGTCATCTAACTATTTTAAGAAAAGTATTTATCGATCCACAAAAGAATCAATTTTGTAAAATTGAATTTTTAAGTTATAGAAATTTAACATCTAAGATATTACATAAAAACAAAAACGGAAGTAATTAGTAAAAATCACTCCCGTAAAAAAAAAATAAACCGGAATTATTTTAGTTAAACTATAATAATAAGTTCCGGCAATTCATCTTGTATTACTGCTTATATTCAAAATCAATCTTACCATCAAGCAGTTCATTCAAAGCCTGAAGATGCGGCTTTTTTTTCTTTTCCTGTTCAAGTGCAATTTTAAGCTGAGCCGGATTTGTAATATCTTCAGTTTCTTCATCAGCGGCTGTTTCAGGGATTGTATTGAGCAGAGCATTAAACTCTATTTTATTCTCATCATTAATTTGCCGTGCTCTTTTTGCAGAGACGATGACAGCTTCATAAACATTTGAAGCGCGTTTATCTATTTCCCTTAAATCAATTGGGGTGCTGTGCATTTGTTTTACTCCTTTATAATTTTATTTATTAAACTTATAGCTTCATTGGTTGCTTTTTCAAGCATCTTATTTTCCACAATGAAATCAAATTTTTCTTTTAGCTTCAGTTCCATCTTAGCGCGGTCAATTCTTTTCTGAAAATCTTCCAGGTTTTCGGTATTTCTGTTTTTTAATCTTTTCACCAACTCATCAAATGAAGGCGGATCAATAAAAATTAAAAAAGATTCAGGATAAATTTTCTTCAGCGATAATGCACCTTTAACATCAACTTCGAGAACAACAGACCTACCGCTATTAATGTTTTCGGCAATAAAACTCTTAAAAGTTCCGTAATAATAGTCGTAAAATCTTTCCCACTCTACAAAATCATCATTCTCAATATGCTTTTTAAATTCATTTTCCGTAATGAAAAAATATTCAACTCCGTGCGCTTCATTTTTGCGTTTCGGTCTTGTAGTTGCCGAAACAGAAAAGACTAATTCAGGAAACTGATGTAAAATTTTTTTAACTATCGTTGTTTTGCCGCCGCCGCTTGGTGAAGATACGGCAATAATTTTTCCTTTTTTGCTCAAAGCTATTCAATATTTTGTATCTGTTCACGCATTCTTTCAATTTCTTCTTTAATAAGAACAGAATTATGTGTGATGGAAGTTGATAGTGTTTTGGAGGAAATTGTATTTGTTTCCCGGTTCATTTCCTGGCATATAAAATTTAATTTTCTTCCGGGATCATCTTCTTTATTTAGACTATCTAAAAACATTTTTATATGACTTCTTAATCTTACACATTCTTCAGTAATATCTGATCGTTCGGCTAATATTGCTAGTTCCAGCTCAAGCCGCTCATTAAAATTTGGTGTATCTTCAATTAGAGCTTTAACTTTCTCTTTATACTTTTTAAAATTTTCATTAACGCTTAATCTTGTTTCCTTCTCAATCAAATCAAGTTTCTTTTCGATATTCTTTAAACGCTTCTTAAAATCTTTTGCTAATTCAGTTCCTTCTTTACTTTTCATTTCGAGTAAATTATCTAATGCCTGTGCCATAGTCTTTTTTACAAATTCGAATTCTTTATCACTAAGTTCAACAGCACCGGAAAGAAAAAGATCTTTACTCATTAATAAATGATCTAGTTTAATTTTATCAGGAAGTTTTGCTGATTTTTTTACCTGTTTAATAAGGGCAAGATAATTTTTCAATTTAACTTCATCAAAAAGAACAGCGTCGTCATTAATTCCGTTTCTTTTCATCTGTATATTAACGCTGAGCTTGCCGCGCTTAATTTTATTTTTTATCAGATCGCGTAATTCATATTCCTTGCTGAGCAAAGATGAAGGAAGATTAAAATAAATTTCAAGATAACGGCTGTTAACAGATTTAACATCTGCGTCAATAAACCAGTTTCCTTTATCGGAACTGCCTTTGCCGTAACCTGTCATACTAAAAATCATTTGATATCCTGATAAAAAGAGGCACAAAAATAGCTAATTATACTTTTGGAACAAAGAATTGAAGAGATTAGAAAGCTTCACCAATTCCAAAGTGAATTTCAATATTGTTAAAGAATTTTTTACCGAAAATCATTTTTTGATCTTCAGGATCGTAGAATTTCACACCAAAATCCAACCTGAACGGGGCTATTGGAGTATATAATCGCAGTCCTAACCCGATTGAAACGGCAAATTCCCGTAAAATTATATTCTTATAGCTATTCCAGGTATTGCCATAATCAGCGAATAATGCAACACCGAAACTTTCACCAAGTTTTTGCCTTAATTCTAATGAACCTTCTAAGAGGAAAGTACCTCCGCGAGGTTGATTTTCAGAAGTAAATCCAAAATAACTAATACTTTCTTCAGGCACTAATTCTCTTGCACGCCAACCTCTAACTGAGTTACTTCCACCGGCAAAAAAAGTTTTATTTGGTGGAATCAAATCATATCTCCCTGAAATGGTTTGTATATACCCGGTTTTAAATTTAAATGCCAGCACAGAAAATTTATCTCTTGATAAGCCCAAATAATTAGCAATCGACGCTTTTATACGGTAAAAATACGCGGTTTCCGTTTGGTCAATTTCATTTAATCCTGATAAATCCTGTATTGAAGTGCCTTTTAAAGTTATATTTGTTCTGGATTGAGCAAATTCCGGATTCAACCAAAGACTATAACCTTCTGTTGGAAAGAAGACATCATCGGTTTTTGTAGAACCCAATTCCACACCTAAACTTGGTGTTGTGCTTTTTATATTAACAGACAATTCCGTAGAATTTTTATCAATTGTATAATTAATAAAATCGAGATTTAGTGATGGACGCATTAAAGTAATAAAAGTATATGGCGGCATTTCGAAATCAAATTTTTGACTTGCTCCAAATTCAACACCCGACTGATTCAAAATAGTCAGCCCTCTGTAGTAACCTTCCGAAGTAGTTAAGATTGGTCTTCCAAAAAGAAACGGCTGTTCAAGTTTTACTAATAACTCAATATCACCCTGATAACTTTCATCTCTTTCTTCTTCGGACTTGAAAATGTTGCTGAAATTAAAATTTGGAAGATCAATTATTCGTGTGGAAAGAGAAACCGTTAGTCTTCTTGCATCACCTAAAAAATTCTTCCTTATGAAATCAATTCCAAGACCGATATTAAATGAATTGTTCTGATTATCAGCTTTTATTTCGGGAGATATTTCATTCATCGTACCGACTTTAGCATTTATTAAAATCGGTACTTTATACTTTGCCGCTTCAGAAATTATCGGATCAATTTCTAAAGAGGTGAAAAGTCCGGTTCTAAATAATCTAAACTGACTTCTATCAATTTGTTGCTGGCTGTAAATCTGATTAATTTTTATACTGGAAATTTCCTCAATCATCTCATAAGAAACATCATCCGCACCAACTCCAGATTTATTAATTCGGATATCATCAACTGAATACCGATCATTCAAAGTGAAGTATGCGCTAATGTTAGTTCTGCTGACTAAAGTGTCCATCATAACAATAGTGCTATCATAGTCGCCAAATAAATAGCCGTTGTCTGCTAGATATTTAATTATCCCGTCAATATTTGATTGAACTTCATCTTGTGAATATTGTTTGCTGGAATCAATTGTAATGATTTTGGATTTCATATCAAAGAATAAAAAATCCGGCATTTCATCAAAACCAATAAGATCAAACTTGCCGTATTCAGCAACTCTGTCTTCATTAATAAAATAAGTTAAACTTATTGTACTCGAGGAAGAGTCAATCTCTATTTGATGAGTTACTTCAGAAAGAAAAAATCCATTTGCGTTATAAAATGATTTTATAGCAAGTTTATCAATTCTTACTTTGGATGAATCATAATACTCGGGTTCTTTACCGAAGCTTGTAAATGAATCAAGAAATTTCCAGAACCACCAGGGTGTTTCTTTGCTTGCCAAAATGAATTTGAGATCGCCTTCAGAGAAAGATTGGTTTCCCTCAAATTGTATTTTTTTTAATTCGAAGTCACGGTAAGACTGAGCAAATTCTGTATCAGAAAAAATTATTAATAGAAGAATTGCGAGAATGAATTTTCTAGTTAATAAGTTTATTAAGGATTTATGTTTTTTCTGCACAAAAATTTTCACAGTACTGTTATCACTTCGAATTATTGTTTAAGCGTATAACTGAAAAGTTTACTCAAGCGTTATATCCTGATCAATTATTTTAAGCGAGGGATAATCTTTTTTAAATATCTGTGTAAAAAAGGTTTTTATTTCCTTTTTATCAACATTCTTTGATATGAATAAAGAAGGTGCTCTTCTTGGTTCAGCAATAAGATGCGAGTAGTAAACTTCTTTTTTTCCAAAGTCGATTATATATGAAAAACTTTCTCCACCGCCTGTTCCCATAAAATAGTTCTGTGAATTATAATATAGTAATTCATAATCAAACGATGGAAATTTTATTTTATCAAGAAAACTTTCTTTGTGTGATCCGGCTAAGATTCTGGATTCATATTTTTTTTCAAGCTTGCCTTCTACTTCCTCAAGCAAAACAAATTTTATCCCCCAGTCTATATTTTCATCAGTTTCCACAATCACAGCAATTTTTTTTCTGGGTGATTCATCAAAGAAACCGCCAAAAGCCGAAACAACTTCATTGCCTAAAACTTTTTTACTTAGTTCTATAAGTTGAATTTTATTTTCAAAATCTATTTTAGGTAATGCATCTTCGTCCTTGTCACCGCAGCCAATAACAAATAAAGAAAGACTAATCACGAAAAATATTTTCAGTGTTTTATTTGATAACAACCTTAGTCCCCTTCCCAGCTATGGTTAATAGCTCATCAATGTTTTCGTTACTAATTGCAATTGATCCGTCGGTCCAATTATAAACGAATGGAAGATTTTTAAAAATATAATTCAATCTTCCTATTCCATGAATTCCAACATTATTACCAAGCACAGTTTCAGTTTGAATGCAATCATTATAGTAGAAATCAAATTTGATATCATTGTATTCTCGTTGGGTAATACTTCCTCTTCTCAGAGCATCAACGCCATCCTCAAGATTTGGATAATTCAGTCTTGAAAATTTATAGTGATCGTTCGAAGTGTCTATACTGCAAATCTTGTAAGTTCCAACCGGAGTAGCTCCGTCATTAGCAAGTTTCTTTTTATCTCCGAGGTTTCTTCCAAAGCTTGCCCTATAAGATTTAATCAAAACAGTATCTTCATATACACTAAGAGTATAGCTCTTTCTGTCAACAACAATATTTACATCTTCAAGTCTGGTAAAACCTTTTTTAAGCATCGCTTCGGAAAGAGGAACTTCCCTTAAATTCAGTATAATACCATAAATAACAGTACCTGCAAGAAATAATAAAATACCGCTAATAGAAAAAATCACATTCCTTGCCACTGATTTGTTCAAATAAGCAGCAGCTATTTTTTTTATTTTCTCTTTTTGCTCGGAATTCATCAGGGCTATTTTTTTATACTTATAAAATTACGTAAAAAAGAAATCATTTTTTGTGCTTAAATCTGTTTATGGATATAAAAATGGGCTGACGAAAAAGTAAAATAAACTGTGACTTTTAAATCAGCCCGTTAATAAAAAAGCACTAAACTTTTAAACTTCCATTATTTCTATTTCTTTATGTTTCAATAGTTCATCAATAATTTTGACATGTTCATCTGTTATTTTTTGAACTTCTGTTTCAAAACTTTTGAGTTCATCTTCAGATATGTTTTTGTCTTTTTCTTCTTTCTTCAAGTGATCATTGGCATCACGACGAACATTTCGAATTGCTATCTTTGTGTCCTCACCAAATTTCTTAATCAACTTAACAAAATCTTTTCTTCTTTCTTCAGTTAATGGTGGAACAGGAATCTTTAAATTTGTTCCGTCACTTACCGGGTTGAAACCAATGTTTGCTTCCAAAATTGCTTTTTCAATTATAGGCACCATTGATTTATCCCAGGGAGTAATTGAAAGAGTATGAGCATCGAGAACAGATAGATTACCAACCTGGCTGATCGGAGTAGCTGTTCCATAATAGT
Organism: Ignavibacteriaceae bacterium; assembly: GCA_022865965.1. Taxonomy (GTDB): domain Bacteria; phylum Bacteroidota; class Ignavibacteria; order Ignavibacteriales; family Ignavibacteriaceae; genus JAGXRK01. The sequence goes on along the minus strand of JALHTS010000099.1, from coordinate 3,137 downwards.
CAACTCTTATTCCATCCAATAATTGTGTGGTTGCCTTACCGGTTCTTACTTTTGCTAACTCACTTCTTAGAGCTTCGAGAGATTTATCCATTCTATGTTTTGCATCTTTAATTGTGGGGTTCATATTTCCCTCTTTAATTATTAGAATTAAAAATCATACTAAGAAATAAAGGTTCCAATTTGTTCGCCTTTAACTAATTTCAATAGATTGCCGGGAATATCCATATTGAAGACCATCATTGGCAGGTTGTTTTCCTGGCAAAGACTTACAGCCGTTAAATCCATTATGCGCAAGTTCTTTTTAAGAATATCTATATATGAAATTGATTCAAATTTTAGAGCATCAGGATTTTTTTCAGGATCAGAATCATAGACTCCATCAACTCTTGTCCCTTTAACAATAACATCGGCGCCAATTTCAACTGCTCTTAGTGAAGCCGCAGTATCAGTACTGAAATATGGATGACCTGTCCCTCCTCCAAAAATAACAACTCTGCCTTTTTCAAGATGACGGATTGCCCTTCTTCTGATGTAAGGTTCTGCTATTGCTTCCATCTCTATTGCACTCATCAATCTGGTAATAATTCCTTTTTTCTCAATTGCATTCTGTAATGCAAGTGAGTTGATCACAGTTGCCAGCATTCCCATTTGATCACCGGTAGCACGATGTATTCCTTGTGAGGATGCGCTAAGCCCGCGATAAATGTTTCCACCACCAATAACAATTCCAAGTTGAACCCCAACATCATGAACTTTTTTAACTTCATCAGAAAAGAAATCAAGCACTTCGGCAGAAATTCCGAATCCCTGTTTACCCATCAGTGATTCGCCGCTAAGTTTCAGTAAAACTCTTTTATATTTTAGATCATTCATCCGGTTTACATTATTATTATAAAATTAACGGAATTATTTTTCGTTTCAGGTTTAAATATAAAAAAAAGGTCTTAATTTATTTAAGACCTTTTAAAAATTAGATTTTATTTATTTCTTTTCGTCACCTAAATGAAACCGTTTAAACAGGGTAATCTTTGTTTGTGTTTGGTTCTTTTTATTAAACTCATCAATCAGATTACTAACTGTTTTTGTGTTATCTTTTATAAATGCCTGCTCGCTCAAACAATTTTCCTGATAGAATTTATTTAACCTTCCGGTTGCAATTTTCTCAAGAATTTGCTCCGGTTTACCTTCCTTGCGTGCAAGCTCTTTATAGATTTCCATTTCTTTTTCAATAATATCTGCAGGAACTTCTTCTCTGTAAACACACAACGGTCTCATTGCCGCAACCTGCATTGCAATATCTTTACCTATTTTTAATAGTTCTTCAGATCCGGAAGTCACATTATCAAACTTTACCAGAACTGCCAACTTTGAACCCATATGAACATAATCAACAAGCAAACCATTATCAGCAGATTCAGTAGTTACTCTTGATATCTCAACTTTTTCTCCTACTTTACCCATAACTTCAATAAGCTTGGATTTCACTTCAGAACTTGAGTTTAACAGATCATCTACATTTGAAATTTTATTACTGAATACAGTTTGTAGAACCGCGTTAGTAAGTCCGACAAAATCCGAACTTTTTGCAACGAAATCTGTTTCGCAATTTACTTCAACTATTGCAGCAAATTTACCGTCATCAGAAACCTTTGTTTCCACCATACCTTCGTTAGCAGATTTTTCTGCTCTTTTAGCAGCAACGGAAGCACCTTTTTTTCTAAGAATATCAATAGCTTTTTCAAAATCGCCATCGGCTTCTGTAAGCGCTTTTTTACAGTCCATCATTCCTGCACCGGTCTTTTGTCTTAGCTCATTTACTTGAGCGGCTGTAATAGACATAATTTAGATCCCTTTCAAAAATTAATTTTCAGAAGATTTCTCTTCATTTTCATTTTTTGGTTTATCAGCAGAATCTTTCTTTTCATCTTTCATCTCCGCGGATTTTTTTTCTTTTGCAGCTTCGGCTTTTCTTTTTTCTTCAGCTTTCTTTTCAGCAATTTCTTTTCTTTGTTTTTCTTTAGCTGCAGCTTCTACTGCTTTTTCTGCTTCGCGTTCTTTTCTTAATCTTTCTTTCACTGCTGCTTCTTCTGCTTTAACTTCTTTTAACTTTGCTTCACCTTCAAGAATAGCATCTGCCATAAATTTGGTAATAACCTCAACAGTTTTTACAGCATCATCGTTTGCAGGAATTATATATTCGGCTACATCGGGATCGCAATTCGTATCAACAATTGCAAACACAGGTATTTTTAATCTGTGAGCTTCTTTAACAGCTATATCTTCTTTCTTAATATCTACAATAAAAACTGCTCCCGGTATTTTATTCATTGTCTCAACACCTTCAAGAACTTTTTTTAGTTTATCCCTTTCACGTGTGAGGAATAATCTTTCCTTCTTTGTTATTTTATCAAAAGTTCCGTCTGTTTCCTGCTTCTCTATATTAGTTAATCTCTTAATACTTTTACGAATGGTAGAGAAGTTAGTCAGCATTCCACCGAGCCATCTTTCACTTACCCAGTTCATACTGCATCTTCTTGCTTCGGTTTCGATTATATTTTTTGCTTGTTTTTTTGTGCCGACAAAAAGAACTTTTTTCCCATCAGCAACAAGTTTCGAAAGCTCGTCGGCTGCTTCGGTCAGAAGGATCTGAGTTTTTTTAAGATCAATGATGTGAATACCGTTCTTTTCCATAAAAATGTATGGTTTCATTTTAGGATTCCAACGGCGGGTAAGGTGACCAAAATGTGCACCAGCTTCGATGAGCGTAGTAATGTCTACTTTTTCCATATTATCTCCTGTTTAACTTCTACTTTCATCAGCTTTACCTTCCACCCCGATACATCGGGGCACAGGTGGTAAATCAGAAAGTATGAATGATTGTTTAATGTTTATCTTCAAGTACAAGTTCAAGAAATTCAATCTTGAACCTGAACCTGAACTTTAGATTATCTCTTAGAAAACTGAAATCTTTTTCTTGCTTTTGGCTGACCGTATTTCTTTCGTTCAACCATTCTGGGATCTCTTGTAAGTAATCCCTGAGCTTTAAGCGCCGGTCTGAAATCGGGATTAAGATCAATGAGCGCTCTTGCAATACCTAATCTTACTGCCTGAGCCTGACCGGTTGTTCCACCACCTTT
>JALHTS010000684.1 GCA_022865965.1 Ignavibacteriaceae bacterium | reverse complement strand
TTTAAGTAATATTCAAAAACCTTTAGGTCGCGGCTATTAAAAATTTCTTAATACAAATTTTGTATATATTAAATTCATAAATAATTATGATCAATTCACTTTCGGATTAAATTATCGGACCAGTCATGCCATCAAAAGTAGAGCAATATTATTTAGATCAATCCGTTTATAAATTAATTTATGAACCAACTGAAAAAATACCCGTCATACAGGTAACTAATTTCCCGGAGCTGGGAAAGCTGACAGCTCTCAGATTTATCGAGTGGGTTCAGGCTAATCCCGGCGGAGTAGTTTCACTGCCTACAGGAAAAACCCCGGAGCATTTTATTAAATGGGTTGCTCACTTTCTAAAAAACTGGGGTAAAGAAAATGTAATTACTCAATTAAAGAAAGTTGATATTGACTCAGGCAATAAACCTGATATTTCCAGTTTACACTTCGTCCAAATTGATGAATTTTATCCAATTGATTCTAGCCAGCACAACAGTTTTTATTATTACATTCAAAAATATTATTTCAGCAATTGGGGACTTAATCATAAAAAAGCATTATTTATGAACATAAATGAACTGGGAACTGCCAATAATCTTCCACTAAGCGAAATTTTCCCGGATCAGATTATAGATCTTTCTTTACGAACGCGATATGCAAGTACAACTTTAGAAAGATTACAAAAACGAACAATCGAAATTGTTGATCAGTTCTGCACCGATTATGAAAAGAAAATAAGAGACCTCGGCGGTATTGGATTTTTCCTTGGCGGTATTGGGCCTGATGGACACATTGGATTTAATGTTATGGGCAGTGATCATTTTTCATCTACAAGATTAATTCAGACAAATTACGAAACTCAGGCAGCAGCCGCATCTGATCTTGGCGGTATTGAAGTTGCAAAGAAAAGATTAGTTATAACAATAGGACTTGATACAATTACTTACAATCCTGAGGCGACTACAATTATTATTGCGGCAGGTGAAGCTAAATCAAATATTGTCCGTGATTCAATTCAATCAGAGCAATCAAATAAATATCCTGCAAGTGTTCTTCAAAGATTAAAAAATGCCAGATTTTATCTTACAAATGGTGCAGCTTTCAGATTAGTTGAAAGACGTTATCATGACGTAAGCAAAGAAGAATCAATTTCTCAAACCTCTGTTGAAAGAGCTGTAATAAATCTTTGCCTGGAAATAAAAAAACCTCTTCTTGAATTGAGTAAAGAGGATTACAGCGGACTAAGATTAACAAAACTGATTTTAGATAAAGCTGGAAAAACTACTGAAGTAATAGGAAGGGAAATCAGAAATGCAATCATTTCCAGAATAGAAAAAGGATTGATGCATTTATCAAACCAGGTTATAATTCATACCGGACCGCACCACGATGATATTCCGCTTGGTTATTTGCCATACATAAATCATCTCGTCAGAGACCCATCGAACAAACATCATTTTGTTACTATGACAAGCGGATTTACTGCGGTAACAAATTCTTATATGCTTGAGCTTCTCCAGGATTTACAGAATTTTATTATTGTGAAGGAATTTCGTGCAAAATTCCAGAAACACTACTTATCTCCTGAATTTAAAGAAGACAGGGACAATGATATTCATGTGTATCTGGATGGACTTGCAAGACACAGCAGAACAAGAAGGAAAGAAGGTGTCTCCAGAAGATTATTACGAAATATGATTGAGATTTACGAAGAGGATAACATTAGCTATCTTGAAAACCGAATTGACGAATTGATAAATTATTTTAAGACTCAATATCCCGGGAAAAAAGATATTGCATATGTGCAAAAGCTTAAAGGAATGATGCGTGAGTTCGAAGAAGAATTAATCTGGGCATTTTTCGGATTTAGTACAAGCTCTGTTTCTCATTTGAGGCTGGGATTTTATCAGGGAGATGTTTTTACAGAGAACCCTGAAATGACTCGTGACGTTTTACCTATTCTTGGACTTCTAAAGCAAATCAAACCTACAATTGTAACAGTAGCACTTGATCCTGAAGGCAGCGGACCTGACACTC
>JALHTS010000683.1 GCA_022865965.1 Ignavibacteriaceae bacterium | reverse complement strand
TAAAAGGGGGATGAGTTCAATTTTTTCTTCTCCTTGAACCATTTCAATATCAATTTTAAAATAAAAAAAGGCTGTTCAATCGAACAGCCTTTTTGAAATTTTCACATAATCACTTTTTAATCATCACATTCCTGTTGGAATATCAATAGTATCCTCCGGTCTTCCGGTTCGCTTAAAGTTATTAAAATTATAACTGAACATAAGCGTAAACACAGGTGATTCAGGCCTGATAAGTGCATTGGCATTAAAATTCGATCCTACTGTGCTAAACTCCATATCTGATGTTTTAAATAAATTTCTTGCCTGAAGAGTGATTGACATTTTCTTATCAAAGAACTGATGACGCAATGATGCACTAATCATCATAAACGGTTTTGATTCTGATTGTCCATCAATAAATTTCATATAATTGCCCGATACCTGAAAGCGTGTCACAGGAGAAAAACTGATTGTTGTATTCAGTCTTGCAGACCAATTGAAAAAGTCTTTTTCTATTTTATTACCAGCAATCAGTCCATCTATGTGTGTCTGGAACAAATTAACGGATGGATCAAACTTAAGAATATCTATAACAGAGAAACTTGTTGACAGCTCGGCACCGTACATATCTGATTTCCCGACGTTATCGAACATTATGTTCAAGCGGCCTGTTGTATCGGCAGAAAATGTCTGATCAAATGAATCTAAAGACTTTCGATAATAGGTTTGAGCTGAAACAAAAACACTTCCATACATTTTCTGATAGTTTAACTCAAACGCATGAATATATTCCGGCATTATTTTGGGATTACCTGACACGGTTATGTTAGCATCGGAATAAAATGGAAAAGGATTCAGCATATTTTCATTAGGTCTGTTTATTCTTCTGCTGTAACTTAACTGAAGCTGATGTTCATCAATCTTCCGTGAAATATTAATTGACGGAAAGTAATCCATTTTGTCAAACGTATATGCTTCGGTCAGTGTTTTCTGATCCAGATATCTATCCATATACTCACCTCTTAAACCAAGCATATAATTAAACCCGGCAAGCTCTGAACTAAAAGATACAAAGCCGGCGTAAACATTATTCCTCAGGTTGAATGTGTTTGTTAGTTCTGAATCAAGCATATAATCCTGTAATTCGGAATCATAAATTTTATTTATCAAATCAAAATCTCTAAAGGAATAATTTATTTGCACACCTGATTCAAAAACTGTGCTTTCTGAAAATTTATGATTATAGTTAAGTTTTGCCCTTCCTTCGTTTCTTTTTGATACATTCGTAAATAGTGTGCCGTTAACTATCTGATCCGTTAAATTAAAGTATTCATCACTAATTCTTTCAATCGTCAACTGGTCTCTGGGTACATCAACGTAGTTGTAGGTAGCTTCAAAATTCAAATCATTAATTTCCGGATTAATTTTGTATTGGTACGTAAATGTTGAATTAAAATACTTTACAGGGAGCTCTGTACTATTTTCAATAAACGAGTATCTTATATCATCAAGCTGTTCGTTTACAATTTTTGTATTTAATCCTCCGTTGATATCAATTGCTCCACCGCTTAATGTCAAGCCCATCGAGTTTTGTTCATTAATTGTATAATCTAAACCGCTTCTGAAAGAATATTGTTTTCTTTTATTACGAATATCAATAAGAGAACTATTAAATAAAGTTCTATCATCGAACAAAGTTGTTCTTTTAATATCCTGAATATTTGTGAAAGTATTATCACGATAATCCAGTCCACCTGTTAGAGTCAATCCGTTTATATTATAGTTAAGTGAAACATCAGCGTTATATTTATCACCGGTACCGCTATTCACATTCATAATTCCGCTAATGGAATAATCTTTTTGAACTTTCAGATTAATGTTGATGATTCCAGCCGCACCTTCGGCATCGTATCTTGAAGAAGGATTAGTAATTAGTTCTATAGTTTCTATCTGATTTGCGGCAAATTGCCTTAATGCATCGGATCCCTGGAGAACACTTGGTTTACCATTTACAAGAATTGTAAAGTTTGTGCTGCCACGCAGATAAACAGTACCATCAGGATCAACTCTAACTGAAGGCTGATTTTGAAGGACATCAAGTGCGGTACCGCCGGCAGAATTTAAGTCCTGACTGACATTAATTACCTTTTTGTCAAGACGAAGTTCTTCAGCTGGTTTTTCGCCAACGATCTCTGTTTCCTGAAGTTGGATAGCATTCTTGGCTAGTTTAATTTCACCAACATTATACTCTTTGTCATTTTGTGAAATATTAATATCAGGAAGCAGTTTATTGGTGTATCCCATAAAACTTACTTTTAAATAATAATTTCCTTCAACCACATTTGTAAGAATAAATTCACCCGTAGTACCGGCAGCAGTTCCACCAATGTATGAAGAATCACTCTGACTGTGAAGAGTTATATTAGCAAATGGCAGTGGTGCTCCATCAGTTGCATCTAAAATTGTTCCTTTTATAATTCCATCTTTGAATAAGTCAGGAACCTGGGCAATCAGCGTAAAGCTGAATGATATGAGAAGAATAACTAAAAGATATAATCTGTTTTTCATTTTATTCCCTTCAGAATATTAAAAATATCTGAAGCAAAAATATTATTTAACCGAAGGTAAGAAAATGAATTTGCTTTGAGTGGTTATATTTTTACTTGAAAGGTATTTTAATAAGGTTTACATTTTTTGCGTAGGCCCACAGAAGTCCGCTTTAGATTTTGTTTTGATGAGAAGAATATCAGTTGGATAATTTGTTCATACATAAATTTACGGCACTTCATCAATCAATTTTATTGTTAAATGCTCTTTAATCCTGTCTTAAATCTTACTGATATTTCAGTGACTCTTATTATCGTTTTAATTTTTATATTCTTTATCCTTAAGTCATTTCACGTAAACAGATTATAAAAGTCTAACTTAAAATGCATTCTCTTTTAATCTGCTTCTTTTATCTCATAAGTAGATAAGAAATAATTCTTACAGATATAAGTAAAACGAAACTAGTTTTTAGAATAATTGAAATATCATAACCATTGATTTCGACAAACTCAATATATATTTTTCAATGCAATAAATTGTAACAGAAGGCTTTATTTGAGTTGAATAACTTTTGCTCAAAATCATCTCTAATTTCTTCCTTTGCCACTCCGGCAAGTATTACTGTACATTATAGGAGCACTAATGGTAACATTTGAATTTCTTGACTGGCTCTGGATAGTCTTGTTTGTATTAATCATGGTTGGATCGGGAATTTTGTTTTACCGTCTCGGTAAACGATCAGAATCCGACTTTTTTCTTGCAGGGCGCGGACTTCCGTGGTGGCTTCCCGCTTCATCAGTTTACGCAACACATACCGCTACCGATACACCTATGTGGGTTACCGGCGTTATTTATCGTTACGGATTTGCCGGTATTTGGTACACATTCTTTTCTGCATGGTGCGCAATAAGCGCGTTCGTTTCAACAAGAATTTTCAGGCGCTCGCTTGCGTACACTCAGGCGGAGTGGAACACGTTACGATTTGGCGGGCTTGGCGCCGAAATGCTTAGAGGCTGGATCTCTGGTTGGCAGGTGTTTATGAATATGTTTATTCTCGGATGGGTAGGAATGGCAATGGGAAAAATTTGTAATTATCTCTTCGGATGGGACATTTGGGCTGGCTTAATTTTGTTCTCCTCCATTTGCGCAATTTATGTTCTTGCTGCAGGTTATTGGGGAGTAATAATGGCGGATTTCCAGCAGGGAATAATTGCTTTTGCAGTAATTTTGATTGTTTCGGGATGGGGAATATATGCTGCCGGCGGTCCGGGTGAAATTGTCAGCAAGCTCGGTGAAATGGGTCTTGCAGAAAAATTAAATCCTTTTGCTTTTTCGGGATGGTTTTCGGGGGACTTCCCGATCGCCTGGTTTATAACAATGATGGTTATTGCTATACTGGGTGGATTCGGTATGGGTACAAGCATCGATTGGTATGCCGAAGCGCAGCGAATACAATCAGCCAAAACCGTGCGAGATGCAAGTTACAGCATATGGTGGGGAACAGCTTTAGTGTTAATTCGTAACTCAGTTTGGGCAATTGCGGTGCTTGCCTTTTTTGTTCTCTTCCCGAACATAACTAACGCATCTGAATATGAACTCGGTTGGTTCCGGCTCGGGTTTGATTATCTCCCCGCCGGTATGGTAGGATTTTTCTTTGCCGCTATAATCGCAATTCATATTTCAACAATTTCTACTCATCTAAATCTAGGCGCAATGTATTTCACGCACGATCTGTATCTTCATTACTTCAAACCAAAGGCAACTGAAAAAGAATTAGTTTGGGTGGGAAGAGTGGCAACGTTTGTACTGCTCATAGGTTCATTCTTTTATGGTTTGATGATGGAAGAAATTACGAGTTGGTTAATTTTTGCACTGTGGTTAATGGCTGCCGGTGTGTGGCT
>JALHTS010000682.1 GCA_022865965.1 Ignavibacteriaceae bacterium | reverse complement strand
TGAATTTAAAAGTGAATTAAACTCTGCAATAGTTGAAGCGGATAAAAGCCATTTACGCAGAGTGTTTATAAATCTGATTCGAAATTCAATTCAGGCAAATGCAAACCTTGTTCTTATAGAATTGAAAAAAGCAGAAGAAAAATATTTTATTCATGTAAAAGATAACGGCTCCGGAATCAGTTCTGAAAACACAGACAGAATTTTTGAGGAAAGTTATACCACTAAAAAACAAGGAATGGGTCTTGGATTAGCAATCACAAGGAAATTTATTGAAAGTATAAATGGATCAATCCGTTTAATTACAGCATCTCCCGGCGAGACAATATTTGAATTAACGATTCCAGTGACAGATAAAGAAAAAAGTCTTTATTTATAATGCCTCAGCTAACACCACATCAAAAGTCTGCACTTGAATTTGAAAATCACCTATCTTTAACTGCAAATGCAGGTTCCGGAAAAACTTTTGTTCTTGCGCGAAGATATCTTAATGCAGCACTTAAGGACGGTGTTACTCTTTCTAACATTGCTGCAATAACTTTTACTGATAAAGCATCCGGTGAATTGTATAACAAAATAGTTAAACTAGTTAATGAACAAATTTCTGCCTCCAAATCAGATTTACAAAAGCAAAAACTTGAAAGAATAAGAAGACAGCTTGTTTCTGCATACATATCAACTATTCACTCCTTCTGTATTAATATTTTAAGAGAATTTCCTGTTGAAGCAGGTTTAGATGCTCGTTTCATTCCGATTGATGAACAACTTTCTGATGAGCTTATTGAATTATCAATCGAAGAAATTGTGAAATATCTCCTTGAAGATGAGTCCTCTGCAGAGAACCTTAAATATTTAATAAGGATATTTGGTTCTAAAAGCAGGTTGGAAGCTGAATTATTTAGTTTAATTAAGCAGAGAAAGAATCTTTTAATAATTAAAGAGGCGATTTATAGTAAAGATGAAAAAGAAATCGTAAAACATTTCCAAACTCAGTTTAACACTTACTTTTCGCAAATATGGAATGAACATAAAATTAGTTTAATTGAAAGCATTAATAAAATAAATAATAGTGTACTTTTAAAAAATCCTAAAAGTGAATTTGCTCTTATCGTTTCAGCACTTCTTAAAAAATATGATAAACTTAAATCAACAGATCAAATTTTGAAATTCATTTCTGAAATTAGTACCGCATTGTTGACTAGCGGCGGAGCAGTCAAAATCCGTGGATATCTGTCCAACGATTTAAGAGGCGGATTAGAAAATGAAATCAAAATTATTGAATTAAGCTTATCCGATCTTTCTAAAATAGAATATTCGCCTGAATCAGATAAACTTCTTAAGGAACTAGCAAAATTTGGTAAAATATTACTTGAGGTTTTTGATCATACACTAGAAGAGTATGAAAATAAGAAAAATGCCGAAGGATTTTTGGATTATGAAGATATTCTTCTTTACACAAAAGAAATCCTGAAAAAAGAAAGCGTTCAAAAGAGTCTTAGTGAAAAGTTCAAATATATTCTGGTTGATGAGTATCAGGATACAAATGAAATTCAGTATGAAATATTTCTACCGATTTTAGATTATTTGAAGGTTGGCAATCTTTTTATCGTTGGAGATGAAAAACAAAGTATCTATATGTTCCGCGATGCTGAACTGGAAATATTTAATCGGACAAAAAAGGATATCAGTTCAATATCCGGTGATAACTCTCTGCTTGAACTTCCGGATAGCTTTAGAATGGCTCCCGCAATTTGTTTATTCTCAAATAAATTATTTGAAAATCTTTTTGTAAATCCGAATGAGCTATATAATGAAGTAACGAATACAAATATTGTTTGCGCAAGGACTGATAAAAAATCCGGTGAAATTGAATTTCTTTTATCTAACCCCGATTCCGGAGGTGAGATTACTGAAGCAGAACTGGTTGCAAGGAGAATAATTGACTTAAGTATTAAAGGAGTTGAGTATAGAAGTATTGCAATTCTTGTTAGAAAAAGAAAATCTTTTGCAGAGCTTGAAACCGAATTTATAAAGTATGGAATTCCTTTTTCTATAATTGGCGGAAGAGGATTTTATCAGCGTCAAACAATCAGTGATGTTTACAATTATTTATCATTTCTCTCGAACAGCGGTAACAGCACTGCTTTAGTCGGTGTTTTACGATCACCATTCTTTAGTGTCTCTGATTCGATATTATTTGAAATATCACTAAAAACTGGTGAAAATTTTTGGGAGAAATTGAAACAATATTCTTCTGAAGATAGAAAAATGTGTCTAATTAAAAATCTTCTTGAAGAGAATTTACAGTTTGCATCATCATTAGAATTAACAGTTCTTCTTAGAAAGATTTTAACAAGTACTGAATATCTTGCCGTTATCGCAGCAAGAAATGACGGCGATCAGGAACTGGCCAATATTGAAAAACTTATAGAAATTTCACGTGGATTCAGTTTGAAAGGTTTTAGGAATCTTTATGATTTTTTGGATTACCTGAATGATGCAATCACCGGCATTGAAGATGAATCGCAGGCAGCAGTTACTTCTGATTCAAATGCTGTTCAGTTGATGACTCTTCATCAGGCAAAAGGATTGGAATTTCCAGTTGTGATTTTGTTTAAGACTCATGAATCAAGTCAGAAAACTTTAATAAAATCAAAACAAGTTTCTATTAGTAAAAAATTCGGAATACTTACGAAGTTACCGTTAAATGAAAATTATCTTGCGGATTATCATCCAACCCCAATAAGCGGATTGTATAATTTTGTTGAAGAGAAAAAAAGAATAGCTGAACTTAAAAGACTTCTATATGTTGGAATTACCAGGGCGATTGATCATTTAATTATTTCCGGTGAGTTGGGTAAAGAACAAAAACTTAGAAGTGATTCCTTCCTTTATTTAATTAAATCGGGTTTAAGTATTGATTTCGATAATGATAATATTTTCTTAGAAGATGAATTGGTTTTCTTAGAACAAAATAACGGTAAATTTTCTAACTCGTCCAGAAAAATAAAAATTCAAATTCCTGTCCGACACACAATTGTGCTGGATAAAAATTATAAACCGCCGGTTCAAGAAAAATTAAAAGATCTTATAATCAATATTGAAAATATTGCTCCGCCTTTGGAGAAAGATATTATATCGGCAACAAAAGTAGCAGTTTATAATCAATGTCCGACTAAATACTTACTTACTTATGAATATGGTTTTGGATTGATTAACAGTCTAAACAAAGAAAGTAAGAATCAGAAATTTGAATTTGAAAACAATCCCCTTAAGGAAGAGGAAAATTATTATGACGAGGAATTAAGATTAGGTAGAATCCAAAGTAGTGTGAAGGGAACATTGATACATTCATTACTTGAAAGAGAGATTAGTCTTGATGAACTTGATAATGAAATAACAAAATATTTTTCTAAAAACGGCT
>JALHTS010000681.1 GCA_022865965.1 Ignavibacteriaceae bacterium | reverse complement strand
TAACTGGGAAGAGACAAAATATTGTCTGTATACATTCCCAGCATTGCCTCTACATCGTTTTCCAGAATTGCTTTAGTGTAATACTTGTTCCTTTCGTCTATTTTTAGTCTTATTTCCTCAATATTTTGAGACTTTGCCGGTGTTGTAATTAAAGAGAATAGAACCGAGAGTAAAAAGAACTTTTTCATACTTTTTCCTTTAACTGATTTTTTAAATAGCTGCGCAACCAAATATTTATTTTAAAAGCGTTACTTTACTAAATTACAAACATTATTACTTTTTGTTTACAAATATTACCCCCGCGGTAATTATTGTCCCACTCAGTATCATAATTAATGTGATTTCTTCATTCAACATTAACCATGCGGCAAATACAGTAATGAGCGGTTCAAAATATAAATACGCTCCAACTTTTGCTGTTTCAAGTTCCCTTAATGCATAAGCCCAAATAACATACGAAACACCGGAACAGAATAGACCTAAAAATAAAATTGAAATCCATCCAACAACACTTAAATTAACTACTGATTCTACTGAGGATTCATTTAAATTAAACGGGATTATGATGACCGCCATCATAATGAAAAGGTAAAGAATTGTCATTAGTGGAGAATATTCGAGGGATATTTTTTTATTAACAATAGAATATATTCCCCATGTAAAAGCACTGGCAAGAATTAATAGATCGCCCTTGTGTTCAAAGAAATTTATGTTTAATGGATTTCCCTTTCCGACCAACAACAATAAACCGAACGAAGCAATTAAAATTCCTAAAATATTAATGATATTTAGTTTTTCTTTAAAGAAAATAAATCCGAGAACTCCAATAAAAACCGGCGCTGTTCCTATTATCCACCCTGTATTCGCTGCGGTTGTAAACTTCATTCCCGTTACCTGAATCCACAAATGGAAAACACCAATTGCGGCTAACAATAAAATATAAAGATGGCTTTTTAATTTAATTGAAAAGCTTCTCTTCGTATAAAAAGCAATAGGAAGCAAGAGGGTTATCGCCAGAATTAACCGCATCGAGATAATTGTTTCCGGAGATATGTAATCAAGAAGATATTTTGTCGCTATAAAAGAGGCTCCCCAGAATATAACGGCGGGTACGGGTAATAAATATTTAAATGTTTTTGATTTCAAGATCTTGTTAAATGTTCGAAGATTGTTGCTTTGAATTTTACTAAATATACTCTTTAACCGAGGTATAAACCGTTTCTATACCAAGCTCTTTTAGGCATTTAAACTTAACGTCGGTTCTTGAACAAGAAAGTGGTTTTGGAGAATAGAAGAAGCATGGAGAACAATCAAGATTTAATGAGACTATTTTGTGTTCTGTTTTCCACGGATGTATGTAGTTTTGATTTGTTGGTCCGATTATAGAAACAACCTTTAAACCAAGTGCAGATGCAAAGTGCATTAAGCTTGAATCATTACTAACAAAAAGATTACATCTTTTCATGAGCGACACACTTTTCATTAAGGCTGGTGCATTAACAACGAGAGCCTTATCCGAATTAATTTGATTAAAAATGTTTTGTTTTAATTCGTCTTCCTCCGGTCCGCCAAAAATTATTATTCTGGCCGAGTGGTTTTCAATAAGTTTCTTAGCAAGGGCGGCAAACTTTTCGGGCTCCCATCTCCTTTTACTATGATTTTTCAGAGTAGCGCAACCCGGGTGAAAACCAATCACCAAATCTTTTTCACTGACAGATTTTTCTTGCAGAAACTCTTTAGCAAAATTATTGTCGCTTTCTTTTAGTTTTATTTGAAGTGTTGGTTCTTCCTTAAATTCTCGTTTTAACAACTTCTCGACTAGTTTAATATTTTCCTGAACATTATGAAGAGAATCGTTTTCTTTGATGGTTATGTTATTTAACCGTCCAAGATTTGTTTTATTTCTTCGAAGATATTCAACTCCAACCCTCTTCTCTGTACCAAAAAGATAATTAATAATATTGTATTCTTTTCTGTTTGATGGATAAACATTAATGGTTGTATTATACTTCCCCCTTAATGATAAAATAAATCTCAGTGAGTTGATAAAACCTTCTTTCATAAAATCAAAGTAAATAACCTTATCAACGTCCGGATTTGATTCATAGAGATCTTTAACACCGCGGAACATAACTAATACATCTATTTGTGCGTTTGGGCGGGCTTTCCTTAGTAGTCGCAATGCGGGTGTGAACATTAACGCATCACCAATGCCGGAAAGGGCAAGAATTAGATTTTTCATATATATAAAGGCATCAAATTATTTTCTTGCTGACAGGTGGTGTCAATATCCATTTTATGGATTAAACATCTAACTTGGCATATTTAGCATGCTTTTCAATAAAGTTTCTTCTTGGTTCAACTGCATCGCCCATAAGTGTTTCAAATATTTTATCTGCTGATGCAGCGCTTTCTAAATTTACCTGAAGTATGGTCCGTGTCTCGGGATTCATTGTGGTTGACCAAAGCTGCTCGGGATTCATTTCACCCAAACCTTTATACCGAGAAATATTTACTCCTTTTACCTGTCCTTCGGTCTCCACTTCCTCCAAGTTTTCGAGGTCTTTTTCCTTCTCTTTCCCCTTGCCATCAGCTCTAAATTTTTTTAACAGTTGATCTCTTTCCTCATCATCAAAGGCATAGACCTCTTCTTTCCCTTTTTTTATTTTATATAGCGGCGGCTGTGCAATATAAACTTTACCGGCAAGAATTAATTCTTTCATATGCCTATAGAAAAAAGTTAGAAGAAGTGTTCTTATATGACTGCCGTCAATGTCGGCATCAGTCATTAAAATTATTTTTCCATAACGTGTTTTTGTGGGATTAAAATCTTCGCCAATTCCCGCACCTATTGCAGATATCATCGCCTGAATTTCCTGATTCTCAAGAATTTTATTCAGCTTTGCTTTTTCAACATTTAAAATTTTTCCTTTAATTGGAAGAATGGCCTGAAACCTTCTGTCTCTTCCTTGTTTTGCTGAACCACCGGCAGAGTCACCCTCAACAATATAAATTTCACAATGCTCGGGATCATTAATTGAGCAGTCTGCCAGCTTGCCCGGAAGGTGCATGGAGTCGAGGGCGTTTTTCCTTCTTATAAGATCGCGTACTTTTCGGGCTGCTTCTCTTGCTTCGGCGGCACGCATGCATTTTTCAATTATTTTTTTACCAACAGATGGATTCTCTTCTAGATATTCAGACAGTTTTTCACCAACTATTGTTTCAACAATTGATTTAACCTCGCTGTTACCTAACTTTGTTTTTGTTTGTCCTTCAAACTGGGGCTCCATAACTTTAATCGATATAACAGCCGTTAAGCCTTCTCTAAAGTCATCGCCCGATAATGTAATTTTACTGTTTTCTTTTATCAGTCCGTTTTTATAGGCATAGTTATTGAAAGTTCTTGTAAGGGCTGTTCTGAAACCGACAAGATGTGTTCCACCCTCAATTGTGTTTATATTATTAACATAAGTATGAACATTTTCTGAATAAGAGTCGCTGTATTCTAAAGCGATTTCAATGGGGGTGTTGTCTCTTTCGCCCTCAATATAAACCGGCTTATGAATGGGCGTGCGTTGTTCATCAAGATACTTTACAAAATCTAGTAGTCCACCTTTAAATCTGAAAGATTCCTCAAGTTTTTCTTCTTCGCCTTTCAAAATCATTGTTACGTCTTTATTCAGATATGCCAGTTCACGCAATCGTTCTGCAACCGTTTCAAAATTAAATTTTGTAACCCTGAAAATTGAGTTGTCGGGCAGAAAGGATATTTTTGTTCCTGTTTGGTCTCCCTTATATGTTCCAATTTGTTTAACCTTTTCAACCGGAATCCCTTTTCTATATTCCTGAAAATATGTTTTGCCATCTCTCTTAACTTCGGCTCTCATCCACTCTGAAAGTGCATTAACAACTGAAACTCCAACACCGTGCAAACCACCGGATACTTTATAAGAGTTTTTATCAAACTTTCCACCGGCGTGAAGGATTGTCATTACAACTTCAAGTGCGGATTTTTTTTCGATGGGATGAATATCAATTGGAATTCCTCTTCCCTTATCTTCAACAGACACGCTGTCATCTTTGTGTAGCGTTACAATCACACGATCATTAAATCCTGCAAGTGCTTCATCAATACTGTTGTCGACAACTTCGTTTATAAGATGATGAAGTCCTCGTGAACTAACATCACCTATGTACATGGCTGGACGTTTCCTAACTGCTTCCAGTCCCTTTAGTACGTTTATATTTTTTGCACTGTAGTCGTTGCCGTTGTTTTTGTTATTGTTCTTTGCCATACGTTATTGTTTGTCCCTCAATAAGTAAATCTAATTTGTTTTATTCTTTCTTCTTTATAGAAAGAATTTATTTTGCTTATTATACTTTCTTCCTTGTTCTTTAATTCCTGTCTCCAGGCTGGATTCTCGACTTTAATAACTAATGTGTATTTATTCGATTTAACCGAAGAAACTATTTTTATCAGATCTGGAAAAATATCTTTAAAGTCGTTCACTATATCGTTGCTTTTTACAGTCTCTCTTATTTTTTTTAGCCCGGGTTCCTGGTTAAAAACATCTTTCAGGCTTCTAAATCTGTCAGGCATAACTAATCTTTCCGTTTTGCAATCTAACCAAAGAATCGTTTTCGCCTTTTGACAAAAAAGAAAAGTTGGCAAAATCGGTTAGCGTTATAAATGCTTGCCCAACATTTCCAAGATATTCACTGATTTTTACTGACCTAAATGCATCAAGTTCACCAAAAACATCATCGAGTAAAAAAATTGGTGTTTTGTTCGTAATATCTTTTAAATAAAAAAACTCTGCAAATCTTAATGCTGTTTGAAATGTTTTGTTTTGTCCTTGTGAACCAAATGTTTTAAGATTAAAATCATTTATTTCAAAAATTAAATCATCTCTGTGCGGGCCGACAAGATTTACACATCTTCTGAGCTCTTCGTCTTTTTTTTCTTTCACCAACATTTCAAATCTTTCATCAATATTATCGCCGTTATAATTTTCCAGATAGGAATATTTTATTGAAGGAATTTCTTCGTTATTCATTATTTGGAAAAAGGAATCTCTAACATAGATGTTATATTCATTGATAAACTTTTTTCTATATGTAATAATTTCGGAACCGGTTTTAATTAATCTTTCTGTCCAGGAATCAAGCTCTTTAAAGTCGGCTGAATATCTATATTCTTTTAACCTGGTTAATAAAGAAGATCGTTGCCTGAGCGTTTTATTATAATCAAGCAGGTTTAAAAGATAATTGTTGCTTGACTGTGAAATAATTGAATCTATTAGTTTCCTTCTTTCGGAAGGCGCTCCTTGGGTAATTGCATGATCAGCGGGAGTAAGAATAACAACCGGGAATCTGCCTATTACTTCTGCAATTCTGCCCACTAATTTTTCATTAAGGTAATAATATTTTTTGTTTTCGGAAAAAGAATAGATCAGTTTTACAGCATCTTCCGTTAAGTCTTGAAACCATCCTTTAATTTCAAATTCATTCTGATCGAATCTGACCACTTCATTATCAGACCTGGAAATATTGCTTTTGGAGGTACATAAATAATAAATTGATTCCAATACACTTGTTTTGCCCTGTCCGTTACCACCGACAATATAGTTTAATCCGTTGCTGAATTTTATAGAAGTATTTATATGACTTCTGAAGTCTTTTAACGAAACAGAGGAAAGAATCATACTAATTATTTAATCGCACAGGCATTAATAACATCATCAGTTCTTCATTCTCATCGATTTCATTAGGCTCAACTATACTGGCTTTTGTCGGTGAGTGAAGTTTAAAGGTAATCTTTTCACTATTAAGATGTGTAAGAATATCGTTAACATATGAAGTGTTAAAACCAATATTCATTTCATCGCCGTTATACTCGCACAGAACATTTTCTTTAGCATCTGAGCCATGATCAACATCTTCAGCGCTTACCAGTAGGTTACTTTTACTAATAGAAAACTTGACTTGTTTAGATGTCGAGGCCGAGAATAGAAGCATTCTTTTAATTGTCGATTGTAATTGTGTTTTACCTACAATGAGAAGATTCTCGTTCTCAAGCGGAATAACACTACTATATGCTGGATATTTTTCCCCAATCAATCTTGTTATAAATTCTCCGTCGCTAAGAATAAATGATGCGTGTGTTTTGCTTAAATAAATCTTAACATCTCCCTCGCCTAATTGTTTAGATAAAACAGAGATGGCTCTTTCTGGTAAAATATATTGTTCCGATACTGATGACTTTATTGATTTATTAATATACTTTACCAACCTATGTCCGTCTGTTGTGACAAATTTTAAACCATCTGCAGTAAATTCTAAAAGTGTTCCTGTCATTGCCGGACGCATATCTTCTTTACTCATCGCAAATGCAGTTTGATCAAAAGCTTTTTTTAGATCTGTTCCACTGATAGATATTTCTTTTTCTCGTGATACTTCTGGAATTTCGGGAAAGTCTTCGCTAGGAGAATAACTTAAATTATAAACACCATTATCAGTAGTGAGTTTTAATTTTGAGTTTGGTTCAGTTTTAAATGTTATTTGGGTATCATCCAGAGATCTTATAATATCGTATAGTAGCCTTGCTGGAACAACCATTTTAATATTTTCATTAGCAGCAACATTTAATAATGATCTCAAGGCTATTTCAAGATCAGTTGCACAAACAGTTAGTGCTCCATCTTTAATTTCAAACAAAAAGTTTTCGAGGATGGGCATCGGCGTTCTAGATGGAACTGCCGGAATTATTTTAGATAAAAGTTTTTCTAAGACCTTGCTGTTGATCTTGAATTCCATGATAAAAATTTCTCCTTTTGAAACGTAGTAAAATAGTAAAAATAGAGGGGAATCTCAATTTGAATTGAAATAAAATTTAGGTAAGAAAAAGGAGTTAGAGCAAATTCTAGACTCTAACTCCTATGGTAAATTCCTGTAAAATCTTTTATGGACCAACTAATGGATCTACTACTCCATATAGATTTTCAATCGTTAGGTAAACTTCAATATCAATATCCGCGTCTAAACCTTTTTCCAGATATAACATTGCTTTCAATGCTACTGTTCTATCATCATCTGCTTCTTCATCAATAAAGGAAATCACTCCTG
>JALHTS010000680.1 GCA_022865965.1 Ignavibacteriaceae bacterium | reverse complement strand
TGCAATTTTTAAAGAAAATCTTAAAAAAGTGGCGGCTGTATCAAAATCATTTTAAGGATATTGATACAGCCTTTAAATTATAAATCTTTGGCTAGTTGATGTTTGGGTTTTTTTCTGAAAAAGAAAAATACAAGGGCAGCAATTACAATTAATGCAACAACATAATAAACCCAGGTAATATCTCTTGGGAATACAACAGATTTCCATTCAGAAATTTTAGATTCAATCAATTCTTTTTGCTGTACGGTTAGCATTGTATTATCAATAAGATACGGCATCCATTCAGTTTGGATTGATTTGAACCAGGTACTGTCGGCGAATGATGTGTATATTTTTTCCGATTCTTCCTGACTTTTTACACCAAAGTTTTTAAGCTCTTCGTCAATAAATCTTGTAATCTCAACAGTAAATTCCTGTCCGCCACCAAAATCCTGCAAGAAAATACTGTTCATTGCAAATTCTTCTTTTATCGAATACCAGGCTTCATCTCTTATTGCCGCTTGCCAGTTATTAAAAAGAGTATCAATTTCTTTCAGCTCATTTGATTTATCCACTTTAGCAGCATAAACCTCGACAAGGTTCACACCAATTTTTTGCCATGTTCCGGCAAACTCATTCTGTTGTCTTTTTATTTCTTTTAGATCCTCAGGTTTGAGAGATGTAACATCCAAAAATCTCACATGATCTCTTAAAGATCTTTTCACATTAAGAAGAACTTTATTCTTTTCTATTTGTGCCGTAATTTTTTGCTTATCATCAGTAGTTAATAAAGAAACATCGGCGGTTAATTGAGGAATTAAGCTGTCAGCTATACTCAAAATTAAATTATCTCTTTTGAGCAGAGAAGCTTTAAGATTAGCGACAAGATTTCCCAGCTTTTTAATTGTTTCAGCATCTTTTATCCTGCCTGTTTCTAATATTGCAATCTGGTTTATAAGCTCATTATTTTTTTCGCTGAGACGGTCAACTTCATCTTTTAATGCAACAACTTCAGTTTGTAAAACATCAATATGTGTAAAGTCTGTGCTTCTTACATCCAGATCTGTTTTCAGTTTCGCAAAAGATTTATTGAAATCATCTGGATAAAGACTTTTATCAACCAGTTCTTTATGCTCTGTAAATTGCGACTTCAACAGCTCAATATCTTTGGCAATATTATTAATCTCTTCCATTGATTCGGCTTCGGTGATTCTTAGCTGAAGCTGACTAACTTTTGATTTGAAACTCTGAACCAGTTCATAATCAGACTGGGCAAATAAGATATTTAAAAACAGAAGAAAAGAAATAATTGTTAGGAAATATTTTAACCTCATTTTTCACCTCTCACAATTTCACTTTTGGATAGATAATATTTGTCTGTACCGTCAACAAGTTCAATTAGGGGCGAGCGTTGATTAAAAACCGGTTTTTCTAACCCGGTTTCAGTGATTAAAATTTTGTATTCCATTTGTAAAGATCCTTCTGCGGGGAGGAACACATAAACATTTTTGAATCCTTGTGCGGTTATAAAATAATATCCGTCAACGTTTTGTATAATTCTCACCTGTTTATCGAGATAGGCAAGGGAGTCCTGAAGTTC
>JALHTS010000679.1 GCA_022865965.1 Ignavibacteriaceae bacterium | reverse complement strand
TGATGCTTGGTTTGATTCCGGTTCAATGCCTTTCGCACAGTTTCATTATCCATTTGAGAATAAAGAATTGTTCGAGAAAAAATTCTTTCCATCAGATTTTATTTGCGAAGGAATTGATCAGACACGCGGTTGGTTTTATACACTTCATGCAATTGCAACAATGTTATTTGATAATATTGCATTCAAAAATGTAATTGTTAATGAATTGATCCTGGATAAATCCGGACGCAAGATGTCCAAATCTGTCGGTAACACTGTTGATCCGTTTGCATTGTTTGATAAATACGGCGCCGATGCAACAAGATGGTATTTGGTTACAAACAGTCCGCCATGGAAACCAACACTTTTTGATGAAGAAGGATTGCTCGAAGTTCAGAGAAAATTCTTTGGAACTCTTTTTAATACTTATTCTTTCTTCGCTCTTTATGCAAACATAGATAATTTCAAATTCAGCGAAGAGCTTATTCCTTATAAAGAAAGACCAGAAATTGACAGGTGGATAATTTCCAGACTTAATTCTCTTGTTGCAGAATATGAACAGTTATTGGACGAATACGAAGTTACAAAAGCGGCAAGAGCAGTTTCAACTTTTACAATTGATCACCTTTCTAATTGGTATGTTAGAAGAAGCAGAAGACGATTCTGGAAGTCGGAAATGAACAGAGAAAAACTTTCTGCATATCAAACTCTTTACGAGTGTTTGATAAAAGTAGCTAAGTTAACTTCACCATTTGCGCCATTCGTTGCTGAAGAGATTTATCAGAATCTGAACAAAGAAACTCAGGATGAAAAGTATGAATCCGTTCATCTTGCTGAATTTCCTGATGCAGGTTTCCGCGAACAAGAACTAGAAGATAAAATGGAAATTGCTCAAAATGTTGTTTATTTAGCGCGCACAATGCGAGCAAAAAATAATCTGAAAGTTCGCCAACCTCTCAGAAAAATTATGGTTGTGCTTGATAAATCTAAACACGAAGCACTTCTAAAAATGAAAGATGTTGTACTCGATGAATTGAATATCAAAGAGCTGATGGTGCTTAGTGATGACGCAGAATTTGTTAATAAATCATCAAAAGCTAACTTTAAGTCAATCGGACCAAAATTCGGTAAGAAGGCTAAAGCCGTTGCCGAAGCGATTAAGAACTTTAGTAAAGAACAAATTAGGTTGATTGAATCAGGCGAACAGATTATTTTGAGTATAGATGGTGAGGAAGTTTTTATTTCCAGGGAAGACGTTGAAATAATCAGTTCTGAAATAACCGGCTGGGTTGTTGAATCTGAAGGCGGAGTTACAGTTGCAATCGATAAAGAACTTGATGATTCTTTGATAGCCGAAGGATTGGCAAGAGAATTTGTAAACAGAATTCAGAACATGAGAAAAGATGCCGGCTTTGAAGTAACCGACAAAATCAAAATTACTCTTAAGGGTGATAATAATCTAATTAAAGCAATAAACAACTTTAATCATTATATAACAAACGAAACACTTGCAGAAAAATTAAGCATCGATGACCAAATGAACGGTGGTTATAAGCAGGATTGGAAGATCGGTGATTACGAGTGCTCAATTCAAATAGAAAAGGTTAATTCCTAATAGAAGGAGTCCGCAATGGCAAAGAAAGCAAAAAAGAAAACAGTAACCAAAAAGTCGTCAGTTAAAAAAAGTTCAAAACCGACAACAAAAGTTAAGAAAACAGTCCCTAAAAAGGCGGTTAAGAAAAAAGTTGTCAAGAAAATTGTTGCAAAAAAAGCAGCTCCCAAAAAACAAGCTTCTAAAAAAGTTGTAACTAAAAAACAGGCAGCTAAAAAACCAGTTGTTAAGAAAAAAGAAGTAAAGAAAACAAAAAAGTTAGTCGCCCAAAAACCTGAGATGAAGGTTAAGATTGTTAAAGAAAAACCCCATAAAACTGTTAGAAGAAAAAAACAGGTTGAAGAATATCAATATTACAGTACGGCGGAAGCAAGAGCAGAGGCATTAAAAAAGATTAAAGGGTACAGCCAAAAAGATCTTGAACATTTCAGAGCAATTATTCTTGAAAAACGCGATGAAATAATTGAACAACTTCAAAATTTAAGAGAACAAATGCTCGATCCAACCACAGGTGAATATATAAATGAAAATTCTCCATACTCTCTTCATATGGCTGAACAGGGAACCGATGCAATGGAAAGGGAGAAAACTTTTCTTTATGCTCAGAGAGAAAACAAGTTTCTTGGTTATCTTGAAGATGCATTAAAAAGAATTGATAACGGTACTTACGGTATTTGTGTTGATTGTATTGAGGACCCTCAGCATTTATGTAATACTTGTCCGCTGATTTCTAAAGAAAGATTAGAAGCAGTTCCACATAGCCAGGCTTGCTTACCGATGAAGCAGAAGCAAGAGAAAAAGTAGTTAAGAGAATAATTTGAAAGTATTATATTTATCGTTTTTTGTAGTAGCATCAGATCAGATTACAAAATTACTAGTAAAAGGATTTTCAATTCCTTTCCTGAATTTTAATTATGA
>JALHTS010000678.1 GCA_022865965.1 Ignavibacteriaceae bacterium | reverse complement strand
TGGGCAATCGGTATTGGTGCAAAACCTGATTTAAATAATTCTGAATTCATATTTTGTAGTTTTACCGGTCAAACTCCAACACCAATGAGTTATGGTATTGATACTTATCATACAACATTAATACAACGCATTGATGGTTTTCAAGATCCATCAATCTGTGGTGAAACGTATGCCATTGGCGAAAGAATGTTATATCGAAGAAACTTTCTTGATACGGTTTGGTATCCCATTAATTTTACCTTAGGAAATTTTGAATCGTTAAAGGCGAGAGAAGACAATAAATATGTTTATGCAGGCGGAGCTGAAGGATATACATTCGTTTTATTAATTCGCTCATCAGATAATGGAACCAACTGGGAGCATTTAAATCCCTACTGCTCCGTATATGATTTAGATTTTTTCGGGCAGTTGGATCATAAAATTATTGTTACCGATCGATTTAAGATAATGAGTTCTTCTGATTCTGGAGTGCACTGGTCACAAATCTTTCGAACAGATTCTCTTACAATTCAAAACATATCTTATAGTAGTGATGGACAAAGAATTTTTGTTGTTACAAATACTTTGTTTTATGGTTTGCCGAAAACTTATTTCTTTGTCAGCTCAGATAATGGCAATACTTGGGAAACTCTTCAGCTCCCAATTTATGATTTAGTAATTGATATGGATATAGATACTGAAGATGCTATTTATCTTGCATCAATTAGCTCCGGTGTTTTTAGACTAAAGTTTCCGATTGTAGCAATTGAGGATGCTAAGAAAAATTTTCCTAATGAATATCAACTTCATCAAAACTACCCTAACCCGTTTAATCCAAATACTGTTATAAGTTATCAGTTACCGGTAAGCGGACTTGTCAGCTTAAAAGTATATGATATTCTTGGAAATGAAGTTGCAACTCTTGTTAATGAATACAGACCAGCCGGAAAATATAATGTTGAGTTTCATAGTCATTCCGGCAACGTCCGGAATCTTTCAAGCGGTGTTTATTTCTATACTATAAAAGCAGGTTCTTTTGTTGAGACAAAAAAAATGATACTTCTACGTTAGAATATTTAAAGCACAGAATGAAAAGTATGGATCAATTAAAATGAAGCGAATTATAATTAAAGCAGAATGAAGGAGGAAAAAAATGAAAGCGTTATTTATTCTGATTGCAGTGATTTTCTTTTTAAGCACACCTTATGCTGAGTCTAGGGATTCAATTTTTGTTGTCATATCCGAGGATACAGTTCACATCTGGAATACAGGTGCTTGGGAAAATTGTTTGTGCTTGTTCAGAATGGATGTTTCAATTTCTAATGATACTATTTATGTAACTGAAGTAGATACTGCAAATAACTGGGCTTTTTGTTTTTGCTACTTTGATCTTTGTACAACTGTAACCGGTTTACAAAGTGGTAATTATTTTGTTGAAGTCTACAGGAAGAAAATGTATTATCCAGATACTTTATTTTACATTGGCTCAACTTCATTTACGTTCGAAGGTTCTTCATTAGCATTTATATCACAATCGTATCAAAGTGATTGCTATAATATTACGCAAGTTCAGGAGGGTGAAGTGCAACCAAAGGAATTTAACTTAGAGCAGAACTACCCTAACCCGTTTAATCCAAGTACTGTTATAAGTTATCATTTGCCAATAAGCGGATTGGTTAGCTTAAAAGTATATGATATTCTTGGAAATGAAGTTGCCACACTTGTTAATGAATATAAATCTGCAGGAAAATATGAAGTTATTTTTAATGTAGAGACGCATCGCGATGCGTCTTTACCAAGTGGAATATATTTCTACCAATTAAAAGCAGGCAGTTTTATTCAAACGAAAAAAATGATTCTTTTGAGGTGAGTATTATGAAAAAAATCTTTTACATATCGTTATCATTTTTGTTAGTTGTCGTTTATGGATTCTTATCTGGTGATATAAACAACAGCATTAACAAAACCACAACAAACGATCACTACAACTACATTGCAGTAAACCAGTGTATGATGTGGGTTTCCAACAACGGTGATGGTTCACATGACCCAAGAACAGATGGCAATGGTTTCTACTGGCCCGGAGGTGAAGATGCAATAAAATCAGCAATATTTGAAGATGGTTTAATATGGGGTGGAATCGTGGATACACAAATAAGAGTTAACGGAAACACATACAGGCAGGGATTACAAGCAGGAAAAATATTAGAAGATGGAACTCCAGATGATCCTTCCTTAGAAAAATACCGTGTGTACAAGTTATATAAATACTGGCCGCAACTTCCTCCCGGACCGAAGAGAGATCAATATGAAAAAGATTACAACGAATGGCCTGTTGAGGATGGCGCACCCTGGATTGATATAAACGGAGATGGCGTTTTTACCCGTCGCATTGATCAACCTCAGTTGATAGGTGATGAGACTCTCTGGTATATTTCAAATGATATGGATTCTTCACGATCAATATTTGTAGATAGTAGTTATATGCCTTGTAGTTCTATACCGATTGGATTAGAAATACAGACCACTGTCTATGGATTCAACAATGTTAATTTTTTGGGAAATGCAGTTTTTAAGAAATACAAAGTAATAAATAAAGGTGTTGATACAGTTAAGCAAATGTACTTCGGTTACTGGTCTGATGCGGATTTAGGAGATGCCGGAGATGATTTTGTTGGATGTGATACGACACTGAACCTGGGTTATTATTATAACGGAGATAATGATGATGGCGGTGGTACAGGAAGTACATACGGTACAGCTCCTCCGGCATTAGGTTATGTATTATTGCAGGGTCCAAAAGCTTTTAATGAAAGTGAAACTGATAACAATTTGGGAATGACGGCGTTTACATTATTGTATGTTAGATTCATACTCGATGATCCCCCTCCCCAAACCGCGCAGGTCTACTATAATTATTTGAAGGGATTATTATGGGATGGAACACCTTTTATTGATCCTCATACAATAGACTCTACGGTTTTTGTATTGACAGGTGATCCTGTTAGCGGAACAGGCTGGTATGAAGGTGCTGGTTGGCCTGGTGGACCAC
>JALHTS010000677.1 GCA_022865965.1 Ignavibacteriaceae bacterium | reverse complement strand
TTATTGATGAAGTGATTATGGGAAATGTTCTGATGACAGCTCAAGGACAAGCACCCGGTCGGCAAGCAGCTCTGTATGCAGGGCTTCCACAAAAAACAGAATGTATGACTATAAATAAAATGTGTGGAAGTGGACTAAAGGCTGTTATGCTCGCTCAACAAGCAATTCAAATTGGCGACGCAGACATTATAATTGCCGGAGGTATGGAAAGTATGAGTAATACTCCTTATGCTTTGTTAAATGCAAGAAACGGTTATCGGTTAGGTCACGGTCAAATACATGATATAATTGTTCTAGATGGTCTTTGGGATGTCTATAATAATATTCATATGGGAAGTTGTGCTGAAATGTGTGCAAAAGATTTTTCTTTCAAGAGGGAAGAACTCGATGAATTTGCTATAAACAGTTACAAACGTGCAATAGAAGCAACTGGAAAGGGAAGTTTCAAAGAAGAAATTGTTCCGGTAAAAATTGAATCAAGAAAAGGGGATACAATAGTAGATAAAGATGAAGAGCCTGAGCGTGTAAAGTTTGATAAAATTCCAACATTAAAACCTGTTTTTGAAAAAGACGGAGTAGTTACTGCAGCTAACGCCTCTAGTATTAATGACGGAGGAGCAGCTTTATTGATTATGAGTGAAGATAAAGCAAAAGAGTTAGGACTTAAACCTCTTGTTGAAATCATTGCTCAAAGTTCGGTTGCAAAGGCTCCTGTAGAATTTACAACAGCCCCTGCTGATGCAATAAATAAAGTCTTGAAGAAAGCTTCTATGAAGATTGAAGATATTGACCTTTTTGAGATCAATGAAGCTTTTGCAGTTGTTTCACTCGCAGTAAATAAATTATTAGGACTCACAGGCGAAAAAGTTAATGTCAATGGTGGAGCAGTTGCTCTTGGTCATCCAATCGGAGCAAGCGGAGCACGTGTATTAACAACCTTGATTCATGAAATGAAAAAAAGAAACTCAAAATTTGGTATTGCTTCGCTTTGCATTGGTGGCGGAGAAGCATCAGCAGTAATTGTTAAAAATTATAATTAAAAATGAGGTTATAAATGAACATTAACAAAATTGCCGTAATTGGCGGCGGTACAATGGGTAACGGAATCACACATGTATTTGCTGCTAAAGGATTTAATGTTTTTCTTTGTGAAACTTCTGAAGAATTGTATGCTAAGGCATTAAAAACTATAACAGGAAACTTAGACAGACAAATTAAAAAGAATATTATAACTGATGAAGATAAAGTAAGTTCGCTGAGTAGAATAAATAAAATTATAGGTGTAGAGAAGATTCCTGCAGATGTTGACTTAGTTATTGAAGCTATTTATGAGAATAAAGAGGCTAAAATACATATATTTAAGACTTTAGATAAAATAGTAAAACCTGATTCTATATTTGCCTCTAATACTTCTTCAATTTCAGTTACCGAGCTATCGTCTGTAGCAAGAGCGGATAAATTCATTGGAATGCACTTTATGAATCCGGTTCCAGTTATGAAATTAGTTGAAATTATCCGCGGTTATTCAACTTCTGATGAAACATTCAGCATGATAAAAGATCTTTCAATCAAATTGGATAAAGAACCTGTTGAAGTATTTGATTATCCAGGTTTCATATCAAATAGAATTCTGATGCCAATGATCAATGAGGCAATTTTTGCATTGATGGAAGGTGTCGCATCAAAAGAAGATATTGATACTGTTATGAAACTCGGAATGAATCATCCAATGGGACCATTAACATTGGCAGATTTTATTGGACTGGATGTATGTCTGGCAATAATGGAAGTTCTTTACAACGGATTTAATGATCCAAAATACCGACCATGTCCGTTATTAAAAAAGATGGTTGCAGCTGGGAAACTAGGTAGAAAATCAGGAGAAGGTTTCTTTAAATATTAGATAAAACGATAAAGCCGGATGTATAGTCTTAAAGCGTCCGGCTTATTTGTTTGTCTGATAATGTATATTATGTAAACTAAGAAAAATTACTATATCAGTTTATTCAGTTTAAGTATTAAATAAATAATCACAATTAGAAGCAATAACCAGAAAATCGGACTCCTCTTCCGTGGTTTGAATGTACGAAGTCGTGAAAATCCTAATTTTCTTTTCTTACGTTCTTTTTCGTCTTCTTCCGGTTTATAAAATCTTGGTGGATAATCAAATACTCTGTGTTTAGGTCGTTTCATTAGCATAGCAATCAACTCTCAAATATGGCTGATATAAATGCTTCAGGATCAAATTCTTGAAGATCATCGATGCTTTCACCAATACCAATATATTTTACTGGTACTTGTTGTTTACCAACAATCTGAAAGATTGCTCCGCCTTTAGCAGTACCATCTAATTTTGTAATTACAAGTCCGGATAAATCAGTGACTTTAGAAAATTCATCAGCTTGAATTATAGCATTTTGTCCTGTATTACCATCCAAAACAAGTAGAGTTTGATGAGGAGCATCAGGCAAAAGCTTTGCAATAACCCGTTTAATCTTATTTAGTTCATTCATAAGGTTAGCTTTGTTGTGCAGCCTTCCGGCAGTATCTATGAGAACTATGTCATAATCCTCATCCATAGCTTTTTTAACGGTATCATAAGCAACAGAAGAAGGATCAGAGCCTTGTTTACGTTGAATTATATCTACACCAGCACGGTCGGCCCAGATATCTAGCTGCTCATTTGCAGCAGCCCTGAAAGTATCAGCCGCGCCCACAATTACTTTACAGCCGATCTTTTTATAATTGTTAGCCAATTTACCAATTGTGGTAGTCTTCCCTGCTCCATTCACTCCAACAATTAGAATAACAAAAGGTTTATACTTTGTGTGGTCAATTCCATTCTTTTTATTTTCACTGAGAAGTCTTACAAGTTCATCTCGAACAATTTTTATTATGTTCACTTGTGAACGTTCTTTTTCCGACTTAAGACTAATTCTAACATTTTCAATAATTTTTTCAGCAGTATCAAATCCAATATCTGACGAAACAAGAATTTCCTCTAATTGATCGATTGTAACATCATCTATTACTGCTTTACCGGTTAATGTTTCTTGAATGGAATTAGCAATCTTGTTTCTGGTCTTTGTCAGACCATCTTTAAGTTTATTGAAATTAAAATTCTTAAACAGACTCATTATTATTCCGTTTTATGAATTCTGCGGCTCTAATGATATAACCTGTAAATGATGCGAATATCAATACGATACTTAAGTAATAGAATGTAAGGTAAATCAAGCTTTCTTTATTTATACCAAGAAGTATAAAAAATATAATCAGACCAATATTTAACACAGTGATTTTACCTAGTTTATTTGATGGTAGCACTCTACCAAGTTTTTGTGAGACAAATAATCCACCCAAAAATATCAGTAAATCACGACCAATAATTAAATAAAAATATACTGGTGGAATCTCACCGATAAAATAAAGTTTAATCATAACTGCTGCCATTGCAACTTTGTCTGCAAGAGGGTCTATTACTTTTCCAAACTCAGTAACTTCATTAAATTTTCTTGCCAAATAACCATCAAGTATATCTGTTAAAGCAGCAAATACACACAGACCAAAAACATAATATCGATTGGCTTCAAAATCATCCAGCAATAACCAAAGAGGAATTGCTAAAAGAAGTCTGAATGAACTTAATAAGTTGGACTTAGTATATATTTCTTTTAATGCAAACATTATTTTATCACTGCAAATTTACCAAGTTTTTCCTCACCTTCATTATTTTGATCATCAATCATAACAACTCTGTAAATATAAACACCTGTGGAAATCTTTTCTCCAAATTCGTTAGTAAGATCAAAATCTACTCCGCCATTACCATCTAGTTCTTCTAATTCTTTTACTCTAATTCCATTAATATCCCAAATTGTAATTTTTGCTCTTTGCGGAAGATTGGCAAAGGTAATAAAACCTTGACTCTCCCCTTCTCTTGCAGGATTCGGATAAACATAAACATCAGATAAATCATTTGCAAAACCTGTGAGTACAATGTAGCTGCCTGCACCTGAACGAATTAAAATATTTCCCGTGGCTAAGTCGGAAAAAATATTTTCTATTCTTAGAACATATTCTTTTCCAATTGATCCAACAGGTTTTTGATTTTTAAGATCAAGATAAATTACTTTATTATCACTTGCATCAATTCTTACTTCACTCACTTTGTTTGATGGTTCGAAGGAGTAATTATTTACATTCTTGGCGGTTTGTTGATCGACAGAATAATTGAATACTACTTTTATCAAATATGGATTTAATATTTCAAAAGAGGATACAAAGAAATCAATTTCATTAGGAGCATATTGTACCGAAAAGGATAATGTATCTTCTGCAATTGGTGAATTATAAAAATCTTTTATCTTGCTAACTGTTATTTTATTATCCCCAACGGGCAATGGTTCACTATATGACAGTAAATAAGAATACTGATCTGAAGGTGAAATTGAATTCGGATAACCCACTCCAACAATTTCAAATGATTGAAGATTTTCAATTGTGTTTTTTATCTTGTTGGAAAAAGTAATTATAACACTATTGTTACTATTACTTACTGCCTTTACAGGTTTGGCAGGTGCGTGAGAATAGACTTCAATGACGCTGCTTAAACCGGATAATGGTTCCGGGTTAGAAGGTTCGAATGCCTGAACTGTATAATAGTAATATTTATTTGAGTCAACATTATTATCAATATAGATTTTCTCTAAAGTAGAATCTATAAGTCCTAAATTTGCAGCGTCAAGTCCTTTATAAATATAATATTTTTGTGCATCTGAAATCCAACTGAGCTGAATAGCATTTGAGCTCAGACTAAATCCCTGTAAGCTCGCAGGAACTAATGTCCTGATTACATTTGAAAATTCATAAAATTTAAATTCATTATTTATTCTCAAACCGATTTCAGTCACACCATTCTGATTCAAATCACCAACAAATACATTTTTGGTGTTTGATCCTTCAGTATAAAACACAATTTTATCTTCTCTATTGGAATGTTTGAATATATAGGAATAAGGAAAAACATTAACAATCAATTCATCCTGATCATCACCGTCAATATTTAAAAACTTTAGAGACTGATAGATTTTAGAAAAGGTCAATCCGCCGATATATTCTGCAGATTGATCCAGAAATATCTTTTGCAATATAACTTGTGGATTATGATTTATAAAAGTTACAATTAATAATAAAAATGAAGGGGATATTGAGTTAGTTTCATAAAGAATGGCGAAGTCTTTTATTCCATCACCGTTATAATCACCGATACTCAAAACATCCTGATCCAATGGTGGAGTTAAACCTAAAGTATAAAAGCTATCGGATTTTGTAAAAGTAAGACTTGGATTTATTCTAAAACTCTTTAAATCACCGTCATCATCTAAAAACCAAATTTCTTTCATTCCATCTTTATCGGTGTCATCAACCAAAATATTTTTTGTTGCATAATTAGATCCAAAGGTATCCGGTTTTGAGATATAAAAAGTTGAATCTATTAAAGTTGTGCTAAGCTCCTGGTTGACTTTCCAAAGAAGATATCGATCAGGATTAAAATTTTGTGTTATTAAATATTGATTCCCATCATTGACCAATTCATCAATTAATAAAGGATAAAATATTTTAGTAGTGGAGTCTTTTCTGTTTAAAGAGAATGCTCCCGCTTGAGTTTGCTCTAAAGATATCACATTTGTAAAGTTTAGTGTTATTATATCTTTGAGTCCATTATTATTAAAGTCACCGTATAACTGAGGATAACGATTAATTAGTGAATCAGAATTATTTTTAATGAATTGAGCATCTTCTAATATGTAATTGCCAAAAACTGCATCCAGACTCGGATAAAAAAGTTGTAATAAAACTTCATTATGCTTATCTGAAAGAAAACTCACTGGTTTTGGAAATAGCGTTATATTATTTGGTAAACTAAATGGCATTAAACTGAATTGTATTGGTTCAGGTAATTTATCTGTTCTAATTAAAAAATAGCTGTTGTTATTAGCTGAATCCAAGACTACAGTTTTTAATCCTGCTAGATTCTCAGCTTCAAAATAAACTTCATATAACGTGAATGGCTGAACAATTTCTTTTGGAATAAAACCATAGTGAAATTGCTTAACAAACTGGTTATTTGTATTAAAGCCATCTAGAGTAATAAAATTAAATTCAGGTTCGCCAGACATTTTATAAAACATTCTCACTATTGATCGTTGGCTTGTATATATTTCTGACTGAATTGTTGACTTGTCTCCGTAATATAGAGCACCATATCCAATAAGAGATATTTCAGGTGGAGTTCTCATTATATAAAAATTAACTCTCTCTTCAAGTGTACGCCCATTTGACTGAAAAACAATCAAACTAAGTGTGTATGCGTCTTCACTAAAGGAAGAAACATTTAATTCATAGATCAAGCTTTGAGAAAATTGATTCCTTCCATTTTCTATTAGTTTTATCCATTGAGTCGGATTTATTCCTATTCCAACTTCAAGATTATAACTGACAAAATAAGGCGACAAAACCGAGGCGACTATTTCAATAGAATTTTTATCGGTTGCAAAATCCATTAACGGATAAAAGAATTTGATTTCTGCAGGAGCAAGTACTGTTAATGCATTATTCATATTTAATCTGCCTGCACCACTTCTAAGATCCCAGCCTTGTTCCCCAATATCATCAGTTGTGGATTTTATTATTTGTTTTACTTCCTCGTTAGTAAAATTTTGAACTGATAAAATAAGTGCGGCAGTTGCAGAGACGAAAGGTGCGGAAGCTGAAGTTCCGCTGATGGACGAATAACTATTATTCATTGCTGTTGTTACTATACTGCTTCCGGGTGCAACAAGATCAATAGTTGAACCCCAATTGGAATTTGGTGCAACAAAATCCTGATCTGTTGAATTACCAACACTTATAACTTCGGAATAACCTGAAGGATAATGTGGTTCACTTGAGCCTGAATTACCTGAGCTTGCAACCATCACCACATTTTGCGAATAAGCATACCTTATAACATCACGAAGCACTAATGAAAATGAGTTATCACCAAAACTCATATTAATTACTTTTGAACCAATTTTAACGGCATATAATATTGCTGCAGCTACATCATCTTCTTCTCCGTATCCACCGGGATCAAAAGCACGAAGATTTAGCAGTTTTATATTTGGAGCAGCTCCGGCAATACCAGTAATGTTATTCGTTTCTGCACCGGCTATTCCTGCAACATAAGTTCCGTGACCATTTTCATCGTAAGGATTATTATCCCACGCTAAATAATCACCGCCAAGAGAGTCAAACGGAAAGCCGACACGATCTGTAAAATCCCATCCCATATAATCCTCAATAAAGCCATTATTATCATCATCTATTCCGTTAAATCTCTTATCATGCCCAAGATCGTCAAATCCAATCTCACCTGAATTTTGATAAATTTTGTTCATCAAATCAGGATGTTCATAATCAATTCCTGTATCAATAATTGAAAGTAAAACATCTTCAGTGCCGGTAGTAACTTTCCAGGCGTCAAAAGCCTGTATTTTAAAGAGTCCCCATTGCTGATTAACTAATGAATCATTTGGAATGATGTTGATTTGATAAGTGACAGATTGCTGGAAATATTCAATCTCGTCATCGCCTGTGATTACTGTAGAAAATACGCTTTCAATAATTTGATCATCAAAAGTAACTTTAACGATTCTGCCAAGAACTTCGTCTCCCCTTCCCAAACCTTTTGCAAGATAATTTAAATCAAATTCAGGAAGAGATGTACCCCGGTTTGCTAATTGTCTGCTAAATCTTTTTTCTGATATTTTTCTGTTAACTTCTTCAATCGGAACAGAGTTTTTATATTTTATGAAGTAAGTGGTTTGTGAAAATGAAAAAGTTGCGGTTACAAAGAATAAGAAAAAAAGCAGCGCATTAAACTTCATACATTTCCTTCTTAAAATTGATATCTACAGGTGTTGGATATTTACCTGAAAAACATGCTGTGCAGAAGTTTTCAGTTCCTGCTTCAGAAACCGCTTCCAACATTTCTTCAATAGTTAAGTATTCTATGCTATCAACTTCAAGATAATTTTTTATCTCTTCAATATTTCCGTGCATTCTATGAGCTATAAGTTCTGATCGGCTGGGAAAATCCATTCCATAATAACAAGGATGCATTATTGGAGGTGATGAAATTCTAAGATGAATAGCTTTTGGATTTCCTTCTCTTAAAAGTTTTACTAACTGCTTTGATGTAGTACCGCGAACAATTGAATCATCAACCACAACAATGGTTCTGCCTTCCAAAACACCTTTCACAATATTAAATTTTATTCTCACATCTGTTTCACGTTGGCTTTGTCCCGGCTGGATAAAAGTTCTTCCAATGTAATGGCTTCTTATCAAGCCGATTTCAAGCCGGGAATCAATTCCCTCTTTCTCAAACTCTCTTGCGTATCCTAAAGCAGTTGTATTGGAGCTATCCGGAACACTTATAACATATATCCTTTCACCATCAGGATCAGTAACAGGATGTTTTCGAGCAAGCACTTTACCAAGTTTTCTTCTCATCTTATCAACATAATATCCGAAGATGAAACTATCAGGACGTGAAAAATATATGAACTCAAAAACACAATGTTTTTGTTCCCTGGATTTTTCTTCAATTTTAAAAGATTTTATTTTTCCTGTGTAAACTGTGTCATCATCAATTACAATCAATTCACCTGCTCGAACTTCTCTTAAAAATGTAGCTGATTGAATATCAAACGCACAAGTTTCTGAAGCAACAAGAAAAGTATTATCAAGCATACCTATAGATAATGGTCTGAATCCATAAGGATCGCGGGCAGCGATCAGTTTATCGTCGGTAAGTATTGTAACACAGTATGCACCTTCTATTCTTCTTAATGCTTCAAGTATCTGGTCAATCTGGTCTTCAAGTTTTGATCGTGCTATAAGATGGAGAATTACTTCTGTATCGCTTGTAGTTTGAAAGATTGCCCCTTCATTTACAAGTTCTTCTCTTAATCGTTTTGCATTTTTCAGATTTCCGTTATGAGCTATGGCAAGATTACCAAGTCTGTAATTCACCATAAAAGGCTGAATGTTCTTTCTCGATT
>JALHTS010000676.1 GCA_022865965.1 Ignavibacteriaceae bacterium | reverse complement strand
TGGAATTATTCCGCATACATGGAAGGAAACAATTTTTGCTGATAAAAAAATCGGAGATACTGTGAACTTAGAGTTTGATGTCCTTGGTAAATACGTCGAACGAATTATGGAAGGAAAAGATCCTTCTGAATTTCAAATGAAGAAATAATCAAGTGAAAAAAACAGAAGAAAAAGTAATTAAGTTTATCGCAGCCTCTTCTTTGATTGAAAAAGGTGATAAAATTCTTGTTGCACTCAGCGGCGGACCTGATTCTGTTTTTCTTCTTCATTTTCTAAATAAGTATCAAAGAAAATATAAAATTGAACTGGGTGCATTTCATCTTAATCATAAGCTCAGAGGAAAAGCTGCTGATCAGGATGAAAAGTTTTGTGGTAAATTCTGTGATAAATTAAAGATCAAATACTTTTCTTCTGTTAAGAATGTTCAGGCATTTGCTAAAAAGAATAAAATTTCTGTTGAAGAAGCAGGAAGAATTATTCGTTATAAATTACTGAAAGAGATTTCTAATAAACATAATTATTCAAAAATTACGACTGCTCATATTCAGGATGATAATACTGAAACTGTTTTTCTGAATCTTATAAAAGGCAGCGGAATAACCGGAATGAGCGGAATTCCTGCACAAAGGGAAAACATTATACGTCCTGTTTTATGTTTAAGTAAAGATGAAATTTTAGATTATCTTCATTTTCACAAAATTTCTTATCGGATTGATGAATCAAATTTATCAGAAGATTATGAAAGAAATTATTTAAGAAAGCAGATAATTCCTTTTATTAAAGAAAGATTAAATCCTTCTTTGGATGAAACAGTATTTAATTCCTCACTTGTTTTTCAATCAGTAAAAGATTTTTTTGATAAAAATGTAAGTGAATTTCTTAATCATGTTGTTACGTTTGATGACCAAAGTTTAACAATTAATATTAAATTTCTTCCCGATTTTCATAAATCAATAATTACAGAATCTATTCGAGAAGCTGTCCGAAATAAATGGGAGGTAAATCTTAACTTTAGTGATGTAACAAGAATTCTTGAACTGACAAATAAACAATCTGGTTTGACGATAGAACTTTCTGAAAATCTTGTTGTATTAAAAGACAGAAGAAAACTGATTATCAAAAAAAAATCTTCTATCATTGATGCGAAAAAGGTTTGTATTAAAGTTGGTGAATCATTAGAAACAGACAATGGTGCTATTTCAATTAAAGAGTTTAATAAAAATAAAATTAAGTATAGTGCGGATTCGAATATTGAATATATTTCCGGAGATAACCTTTCGAAGAAATTAATAATTAGAAAATGGCAGAATGGCGATAAATTTATCCCACTCGGAATGAAGGGTGAAAAAAAAGTATCTGATTTTCTTATTGATATAAAAATGAGCAGATTAGAAAAGCAAAATCAGTTTGTTCTTGTTGATGGTGATAAGATAATTTGGTTAATAGGAAAAAGAGTGGATAACCGGTTTAAGATAACAGACGAAACAAAGAAAGTTTTACAATTATGTTGGAAGCCGAACAAAACATTATAGTCAACAGCGATAAATTTGAAATTTTGCTTACTGAAAAACAAATTCAAAAACGTGTTTCAGAATTAG
>JALHTS010000675.1 GCA_022865965.1 Ignavibacteriaceae bacterium | reverse complement strand
TATCTTGAAGCAAACGCTAAACAGCTTGGAGTTCAGTCAGCGACACAGTTTTATTATTTCACAGGATTATTAAGCAGTTTTCTGGATAACACTCCTACTGCGGTTACATTTCACTCGCTTGCCTTAGGGTTAGGGGAAACATCTGGAACTTTAATTGCCGGAATTCCTGAAGTATTATTAAAAGCGATTTGCACAGGTGCCGTTTTCTTTGGAAGTATGACTTACGTTGGAAACGGTCCAAACTTTATGGTGAAAGCGGTTGCGGAAGAAAACAATATCGAAATGCCGAATTTCTTTAGCTACATGTTTAAGTTTTCATTAATAGTGCTGCTTCCGGTATTCATTATTGTTCAGATAGTATTTATGTGAAAGAAGCCGGAGTGAATTTAAAGTTTAATTAAGATTTTACCTTTTTTATTTTGGTAAGAGGTAATAGATATAAATCACATAACCGGCAAGCAACAGTGCCCCTTCCCATCTGTTCAAGATAAATCCTGTTCTGCTTAACGGAAGAATGATAACTGCAGTAATAATCATTACTCCAAGATCAACCATTGTTATTCCTGAACCACTAACGGGAATAATTATTGCGGTAATTCCAAGTATCAAAAGTATATTATAAACATTAGAGCCAATAACGTTACCAATGGCTATATCGGCTTCATTCTTAATCGATGCAACCGCGGCAGTAACTAATTCCGGCAAGCTAGTTCCTAGTGCTACTACAGTTAAACCAATTACTGCCTGACTTATCCCGAAATTTTTTGCGATTGCAACTGCACCTTCAACAAATAGGTTAGCCCCAAAAATCAGCAAGACTAAACCGGCAATAACAAAAAAGATTGCAAGCCGGATATTTAACGGCTTTTTAGCAATGCCTTCAGTAAACTTATTTTTAAGTTCTTTGCTTTTTTCTTTTCTTGAAAAGTAAACGCTAATAACCGTGTAAATTAAAATTCCAATAAAAAAAATTATGCCTTCAATTCTATTAATCTCATTGTTAATCAGAAACAGAACTAATAATAAGCTTACAACTATCATTATCGGAATTTCGCGTCTTACAACCTGAGCCTGGACTTTCATCGGTCTTATCAATGCCGCTGTTCCAAGTACCAGAGCTATGTTAGCAATGTTTGAACCGATAACATTTCCGAGGGAAATATCTCCGTTTCCTTCTAGTGCAGCCTTTAAACAAACTACAAGTTCCGGACTGCTCGTTCCGAAGGCAACTACCGTTAATCCCACTACAAGCGGAGTGATACCAACGCGAAGCGCTAATGATGAGCTTCCCCTTATCAATCCTTCGGCACCTATAAAAAGCATTATTAATCCGCCAATAATAAAAAGTATTATTTCAAGTATTGCCATTTTTACAGTTCTTGGATTTTTCGTAATGTGGAGAGTTTGTAATCAATAACATTTTCATTAATCGGCAGCGTTGTTGCATGTTTTCCAGCCTTAGTCGTTCCATCTGCATCGTATAATTCAATGATTAGATATGATTTCAATTTTGTAAACTTTGTCGTTTCGCCTTATAAGTGTAGATGATTCGAATGTGACTTCATCACCTTTTGTCGCATACTCAGAAAGGTTGTCATTTACATAAAAAATTTTCATTGTAATTTCAATAACTCCGGTTGTCTCTCCCATAATTATAACTTGGTCATTAACATTAATTTTTCCAGACTCAAGCAGAATATGAGCAACCTTTGGTTCTTTGTAGTAATTAATAACTTTCCCCACATAAACTTTTCGTGTTGTCGCTTTGCTACCGTTAACTCCGGCATAATCATTGGAAGAAGGAACACCAAAATAAAATCCCGTGGAAAATCCACGGTTGTACACTGTTTCAAGTTCGGATAAAAATTCTTGTTTCTTTGCCGCCGTTAATTTGCCCTCGAAGTAAAGATCAATTGCTTTTCTGTAAACTGAAACCGTCTTTGAAACATATTCCGGTGCGCGTTTTCTTCCCTCAATCTTAAATGAATCTATTCCTGCTTCGATTAACTGATCAATAAATTCTATAGTGCATAAGTCATTAGGAGATAAAACATAATCTTCGCCAATGAGCATAGATTTATCTGTAGCTGTATCATAAACTCCATACTCTCGTCTGCAAGGTTGAACACATTCCCCGCGGTTTGCACTTTGTCCAAAAAGATGATGACTCATAAAACATCTTCCACTAACTGCTATACACATAGCGCCGTGGATAAAGGCTTCAATTTCAAGATCCGTTTTTGTTCTGATCTTTTTTATTTCTTCAAGGGAACATTCACGTGCGAGGACAATTCTTACAGCGCCGAGTCTTTTATAAACATCTGCGGCAAGTGAATTTGAAATAGAGCTTTGCGTAGAAATACAAAAAGGGAAATTATGTTTATGACATAGATCAGCTACAGCAAGATCAGAGCAGATAATTCTATCTACTCCGTTTTTCTTTGCTACAATAAGAATCTCCTCAACTTCAGATATTTCTTCTTCAAAAACTATTGTATTAAACGTAAGATAAGTTTTAACATTATTCTCTTTACAAAAAGCAACTATTTCGCTAAGCTCATCAATAGAGAAATTAGCCGCCTTAGCACGCATATTTAATTTATCCAAACCAAAGTAAACTGCATCTGCACCGGCGTGAACAGCCGCGCGCAGCATTGTCCAGTCACCGGCGGGGGCCATTAGCTCTGGTTTTGCGTAGGTAGTAGGTTGTAAGTGGTTGGTAGTCATCTTTTTTGAAAACTTTTAGACAAATAATTTATATATGCACTGATTCGAGGAAGAAGAGTTTCAATCTTTGAAATGATTTCTGTTAAATCATCATTTGATAATAATTTTCTTTTATTTGCTTGGTTTAACCAATATTGTGTTTCAAATAAAGAACCTCTGGCAATTTTTACAAATCTAGCATTATCTAATTTGCTGCCCCTTCCATAACCCTCGGAAATATTTGCACCAACACTATCGCTGGCTCTTACCAATTGGCTACCAATTGTGTTTTTTGCAAAATTATCCCACGGAATAACCAAATCCCAGATTTTATCACTTATTTCTATGGAAGACTGATATATTTCTAAATCTTCAATGCTCGACTTCTTCATTAATTCGCGCTCCTATACCTACTACCTACTACCTACTACCTACTACTTACCACCTACCACTTACTACTTACTAACCTTTCTCTTCCCAAACCTTTGCAATTTCCACAATCAGCTTAACTGCTTCCTGCATATCCTGAACAGCAACCCATTCAACTTGTGAGTGGAAGCTGTGTTCGCCCGCAAAAATATTTGGAGTAGGTAATCCCATAAAAGATAATCTTGATCCATCCGTGCCACCGCGGATTGGTTGCATTATCGGTTCAATGTTTAAACTTTTCATTGCTTCAACGGCGTATTCCATAACTTGAGGATGATTTTTTAATACTTCAATCATGTTTCGGTATTGTTCAATTACCTGGAACTCCATTCTTGCACCAGGAAATTTTGCCACAGTATCTTCAGCAAGTTTTTTAAGAATCTCTTCATACTCTTTAAGCTTGGGAGTTTCAAAATCACGAATAATAAATTTTAAAGTTGTTAATTCTTCATTTCCATTTGTGCTTGTACAGTGTACATAGCCTTCTCTTTTTTCTGTTGTTTCAGGAGAAAGAGTATCTTTTGGAAGGCTATCTATAAAAGCCGATGCCATTTTAATTGAGTTGATCATGATTTCTTTTGCATAACCGGGATGAATATTCTTCCCGAAGAATTTTATAACAACTGCATCGGCAGAAAAAGTTTCTGTTTCAATTTCACCACGACTTGAGCCATCAACGGTGTAAGCAAATTTTGCTCCAAGTTTTTTAAGATCAATTTTTTCTGTCCCCCGTCCAACTTCTTCATCCGGAGTAAAACATACTTTAATATCACCGTGCTTTATTTCTGGATGAGTTAATAAGTAATTTATCGCGTCCATGATTTCAGCAACACCGGCTTTATTATCTGCGCCAAGAAGTGTGCTTCCATCACTGGTAATTATATCAAACCCGATCATATTCTTTAAATCAGGATTTTCACTTTCTTTAATCACCAATCCGCCGTTCTCAAGCGGAATATCACCACCCTGATAGTTTCTCCGGATGACAGGATTTACATTTGCCCCTGTTACTGCCGGAGAAGTATCCACGTGTGCAATAAACGCTATTGGATCAACTTTCTTATCAGTATTTGCTGGAAGATTTGCCATTACATATCCCCACTCATCCATATGGGCATCACTCAATCCCGTCTGCTTTAATTCTTCAGCAAGATCTTTAGAAAGAATTTTCTGCTTCTCTGTTGATGGAAATGAAGTTGACTCTTCATCTGATTGTGTATCATACTTAACGTATTTCAGGAATCTCTTAACACACGTGAATTGATATTTCGGGTCAAACATTTTTAACCTCCGGTATTTTAATTTAAACTAATTGTACGTTGATGATTATAATCATTATGAATTTATCTGGCCAATCAACGTTTGCTTTTATTTATCTATTTTTTGAAATGGCACTTTACGTCTAATATCCTCTTCTCAAAACCTTATCCATGTCGGATTTAATCATTATTTGAACAAGATCCTCAAATTTTGTTTTTGCTTTCCAGCCGAGTAGCTTTTCAGCTTTTGTTGGATCGCCAATCAGTAAATCTACTTCCGTGGGACGATAATAATTAGGATTTACTGTTACAACTTCCTGTCCGGGTTTTAAGTTTGAGTTAAAATCAAACTTATACATTTGTTTGTTTAAAGAATAATCAATCAATGATTTTGCTTTTTCAAAATCTATCTTTTTAATAAATCCCTTTTCATCAACACCTTCGCCCTTCCACTCAAGCTCAACTCCCAAATGATTAAATGAATGAACTACAAATTCTCTAACTGTTCTTGATTCGCCTGTTGCAAGAACGAAATCCTCTGCTATATTGTGTTGAAGAATTCTCCACATTCCCTCGCAATATTCAGGCGCATATCCCCAATCTCGCTTGGCATTTAAGTTTCCGAGCGAAAAACTCTTCTGAAGTCCTGCCGCAATACGTGCAGCTGCTCTTGTTATTTTTCTTGTAACAAAAGTTTCTCCTCTTCTTGGCGATTCGTGATTAAACAATATGCCGTTACTTGCAAAAATATTATAGGCTTCGCGGTAGTTTACAATTATCCAATAGCCGTAAAGCTTAGCAACTCCATAAGGTGAACGAGGATAAAAAGGAGTTTTTTCCGTCTGAGGAACTTCCCGAACTTTTCCAAAAAGCTCACTTGTGGATGCCTGGTAAAATTTCACCTGCCGTAAACCAACTTCTCTTATCGCATCAAGAAATCTTAGTGTGCCAAGTGCATCTACTTGTGCAGTGTAGTCGGGAATTTCAAACGATACTTTAACGTGACTCTGTGCCGCTAAATTATATATCTCATCTGGCTGAATTTTTTCAAGCAGACGATTTAAGTTACTTGTATCAACCAGATCACCATAATGAAGAAATAATTTTTTATCCAGTATTTCAGAATTTTCATAGAGATGATCAATCCTTCCCGTATTGAAAGAACTGCTTCTTCTGATAATACCGTGAACTTCATACCCCTTTTCAAGAAGTATTTCTGTAATATAGCTTCCGTCCTGTCCGGTTATTCCGGTAATTAATGCTTTTTTCATAAGAAATTAAAATCCTAATTATTTTTTCTAAAATGTTCGTATGCTTTAGTAATCCCATCTTTTAATTCAGTTTTGTATTTCCAACCGAGAGAATTAATCCTCGTAACATCCAACAATTTTCTTGGTGTGCCATCTGGTTTTGCAGAATCATATTCAATTTTGCCCTTGAAGCCAACAACATCAGCAATCATATAAGCAAGATCGTTAATTGTAATGTCCTTGCTGGTTCCAATATTTAAATGAGTTATCCCAATTTCATAAATATCTTTAGCCTCGATATTCTCCATGAGAAAAATCAATGCATCGGCAAAATCTTCAACATATAAAAATTCACGCATAGGTTTTCCCGAGCCCCACAATATAACAGAGTCGGAATTCGTTTCTTTAGCTTCATGAAACTTTCGAATCAAAGCGGGAAGCACATGAGAAGTTTCTAAATTAAAATTATCATTCGGTCCATACATATTTGTCGGCATTACAGAATAAAAATTTGAACCGTATTGCCG
>JALHTS010000674.1 GCA_022865965.1 Ignavibacteriaceae bacterium | reverse complement strand
AGCGCCAAGAATCTACTGAAATTGAATTGCTAAACTTCATTACCGGGTTTTTACAATTCTATAAAGGAAATAATGATTTAGCTTTGCAATATTTTCAAAAAATAGGAGAAGGAAATCCTTACTTTTGGTATTGGGAAGCAATTGCTCAAGAAAAAGCAGGTAACACTCAAGAAGCAAAAAAATTATACAAGAAAATTGCAGAGTATAATGTAAACAGTCTTCCACTAGCTTTAGTACGAAATAAGGCAATAAAAAAACTGTAGTTTAATAAACATAATTAAAGCCCCTATAAATAAAAGCCTGCCTTCCGGAAGGCAGGTTAGTGGGGGTTTGTTGTTAATTAAATACCGTTACCAAATTTTAAGATTAATTTTCTTGACAGTTTGAAAAATTAATTGCAGATTCCATTTAGAAATTTTACTCTAC
Organism: Ignavibacteriaceae bacterium; assembly: GCA_022865965.1. Classification (GTDB taxonomy): domain Bacteria; phylum Bacteroidota; class Ignavibacteria; order Ignavibacteriales; family Ignavibacteriaceae; genus JAGXRK01. Next base: position 3,066 of record JALHTS010000674.1, on the reverse strand, counting down.
TCCGAGAGGGTTAGAAGCTAGAGTTTAGTTACCGTTTCTTTCCCATTCCGCCATACCGAATACTCTCCCGAAGCAGACTGCTGATAAATAACATATTATTAATTATTTCATTAGGAGGCTGTTATGAAAAAGTTTCTTGCTCTTTTGTCATTTCTTTTATTCACATTATTAATCTGCAGTGGTTGTCAGCGGCAGGAGGAAAGAACTTATACCGACGCTGAGGCTCAGAAGATTTTCGATAATGCAACAAAATTATGGAATGGTGGTGTTATTGAGATTGTAGATACCATTTATGCTGAAAGCTGTCTATACCACAACGCAGATTTTATGGAGGCAGAAGGACCTGCAGAAATTAAGGAGTTTGTAAAATGGGTTTATACTGCATATCCGGATTTTGCAGTAACGCTAGATGAACCTATGAAGTTTAAAGACAGAACAGTCATTACATATAAAGCCACAGGAACCAACAACGGACCATCAGGTGAAAATATGCCTCCAACAGGAAAGAAAATGTCATTCAACGGTGTTAGTATATCGAAAATAGAGAATGGTAAAATAATGGAAGAATGGAACTATTATAATCAATTGCCAATAAATAAACAGTTAGGTTATAAACTTGTTCTTGTAGAAGAAAAACCAATGATGAAAAAGAAGTGAGTTATCACTCAACAGAGTTTGATGGATCGAAGTTGATAAATAGAGTTACTTTCTACCAGCTAAAAGCAGGTAGCTTTGTGGATACGAACAAGATGACAATGCTCAGATAATTTTTTACGTAGGGGCATGATGTATCATGTCCTTAAAGAAGAATAAATAATGTTTAAGTGAGACTCACCTTTACCTCATTTATCGTTGTTAGGTGAGTCTCGCTTGTTTGCTAAAAAAATTTGAGTGTTCAGCGAAACATTCGAGGTTTACGAATCTCAATTGCAAGGCAACCTCGAAGGTTTGCTTATGCGACTGAACACCCTGTTAAATAATCATTATTAAAAATTTATTAGGAGGCAATATGAAAAAAATATTCTTAATCCTGATGTCGCTAATAGTGCTATCTTTATTGCTATCCTGTGCTAAGCAGGATTATTCGGGAAAAATAAATCCGCTGCTGGAAAAATATATCGAAGCGTGGAATACAGGTAATCTCTCTGATTTGAACAGTGTCGTTGATTCTACTTTTGAGCTTAGGAAAATTCCAGATTTTGTACCGGTACGAGGAATTAAAAACTTGGAAGAGTACATAATTGGTACCCGAGCTGTTATCCCTGATTTTTTCTTAAAAGAAACTGAAAAACTTTTTGTAAGTGATACCGCTGTTGTGGTTACCTGGACCTTAAAGGGAACATACAAAGGTGAAAATGATTTACCTCCAACAGGAACAAAATTGGAGATTACGGGATTCAGCATAATTTATTTTAACGGCAGTAAACTTACAGGTGAATGGATAGCATTCAGCGATTTAAACTGGGTTAAACAGCTTGGATTTAAAATAATACCGCCATCAACGGAGTTATAGAATTTAGGACTTTTTTAGAATTTATTTTATTAAGGTTTGATGCTAATTAAATAGTACTAAAGCACACCCAAAAAATTTAATAGAATTTCGTCCTGATTTTTGTAAATTTACATATAAAATCAGGTGAGAAGATTCATGAAAAAATTCTATATAAATTTATTTTTTACTGCTATTATAGCAATTAACTTCCCCATTAATGTAGATGCTCAAAGTAATAATCAGGAATTCAGATCAACGTGGGTTATAACGTGGCATTATATAAGTCCAACCAGCACCGTTGAGCAGAATCAAGCCCGGATAAGAGAAATACTGGATAATCATAAAAAAGCAAATATGACATCCGTACTTTTCCAGGTAAGGCAGAGCGGTACAGTTTATTTTGAATCCTCATACGAGCCGTGGGGTTATTATGCCGGATATACTTATCCCGGTTTCGATCCTCTTCAATATGCAACTGAAGAAGCTCATAAAAGAGGATTAGAACTGCATGCCTGGTTTAATGTATTCAGCGTTGCTTCCACATATCCCGGCACAATTGGTAGCGAACATCCTGAATGGATTTGCAGGGATCAGGACGGAAATCCGATGACTTCATATCTCGCTGCATCTCCGGGACTTCAAGCGGTTCGTGATTATACGATAAATGTTGCAATGGAAATTGTTAGAAATTATGATATTGATGGACTGCATCTGGATTATGTCCGCTGGAATGAATTTGATACTGACGATATGTTATCTGCACCTTCACAACTTGAACAAGAATCAAAACTTGATGGATTCTTTTCTGAGGAAAGAATAAATAAACTTACTTCAGGTGCGTTTGCAAGTCGTTTTTTGTATGATGTTGAACATCCATATAGTGCAGGTGTTCCATCCGGTTTCAGTACATGGGAAGATTGGTGGCGCTGGTCTGTAACCGAATTTGTAAGAGCACTGCACGATTCGGTACAATCTGTTAAACCATGGGTTAGAATATCACCGGCAGCACTCGGAAAATATATGTATGGCGGACCAACCGGCTGGAATGGATATTATGTTGTTTATCAGGATGCCGCTCTATGGTTTAACCAGGGTTATATTGAACAGTTAACACCGATGCACTATCACTGGCTTACCGGAGATGATTTATTTAATACTATTACCTCGGATTGGGAACCATACATTCAGCAAGGGATTAATGCCGGCAGATTATATAGCTGCGGTCCCCCTTCTTATAAGCTCGATGAAAATAATGTCTGGTCAAATCACGTTGGCATTGTTGAAAGGTTGAGAGATAAACCCTGGGTCGATGGATATCAGTTTTTTAGTTACGGCGATTGGAGAGATTATAATTACTGGGAAGAAGCATCATCCTTGTTTTTCAATACAAAAATGAAAATAAGGGATTCGTATTTCCATAGTCAGCCTTCTCCCCCTTCATTACAATTAACTAAGATTGATTCATTATCATATTTAATTACTGTTACTCCCGAACAATCGCAAACAGAAGATCATTGGTATGCTATTTACCGCTCCGAAGATAATATATTAAATGTAGACAGTGATCAAATAGT
>JALHTS010000098.1 GCA_022865965.1 Ignavibacteriaceae bacterium | reverse complement strand
GAATAAGTCTGCACCATAGATATAACCCAGAACGGGATTGCCGGATTTAGAGTAAGATGCAAACAAGTTGTGCTTTCCTATTCTGGATAGCGCTGACATATCTAAAGAGCTTCCGAAATAACGCACCTGATAGTTTTGAAAAACAAAATCGTTAATGCGTTTAAGAATTGCCGGATCTGTGGCAGGTGAAACATGATCGACAAAACTAAATGTTAAATTAAATTTTTTGCTGCCATAACTTGCTGTAAATAATGTGTTGGGTCCAAACTGATCAACATTCTCGCTGGAATATTCTGTGTATCTGTAAGGGCCGGGATCACCGGTTTCATTTCCCGTAGAATAAGTTCCCGTAAACGAAATTCCTTCAGATGGTTCTTTAGTAATTATATCAATTAAAATCCCTGATGAAAACTCACCGTTGTATAATGTTGGAGAATGCTTTACGATAATTGAATCGATAGAACTTAGATGAATTGGAAACTGACTGATATTAACTTTATTCCACATCCCAAAATTTGTTTTTACTCCGTTTATTAGAACAATAATGTCATTTGGAGCATTCGCAAATAAATTTCCTTGTAAAGATGAATGCCTATAGCCATCAATTGTATAAACATCAAGTTGAGGAAGAATTGAGAAGATATCGGATAATCTGGTTACAGCCAAAGATTCTAAATCTGAACTAGTAATAATTATATCAGTATTAGTCTGTGCATTAACAGAACTAACGGTTATTAGAAAGGGAATGATAAATAGTGCAAAAAGCTTTTTCATTCAAAAAACTCCCTAAGCCAATCAGGTGATGAAAAAGATTTTGTAATACCAAAACTGAAATAAAATAATTCTATTTTCTTTTTTGTATAGATATGCTGATATGAAGTTTTAAAATCAGCATTCAAAGATTCCATAAATTGAAAAGACACTCCCGTTACAAGATTAATTGCAAACTCACGCTCTATTCTTTCGGCTTCTCTCTCAATATCATCATCGTCATCAAAGCGGAATTCAAATATTCCAGCATTAAAACCTAAAGAGAAATTTACGCTCTTAATTAAATTAATTGATCGTCTGTAAAGAATATAATAATCAATTCCATCAAACTCTTTTGTTAAATCAATCTTTTTAGCAAATTTCATAAAGCTTAAACCAATACCAAGTTCACCGATGGGATGATCGAAGCTAAATTCGCCGCCAAATCCCATATTGGATTTCCAGTAATTACGAAACTCGTTTCCTGTAAAATTATAGTTGGTGTTCAGGGAAAAGTGTATTTGTTTTTCACTGTTTTGTGCAAACGGATCTGATGAAAACATGATTACCAAACTAATCGATATTAAGAATGTTTTATTATTCATAAATCCTTGAGATAATTTTTTCCACCGAGTGCATTAACTTGACGAATTATCCATGCCTGTCGCCTCAACACATAATTTGATGGACGAGAAGCAGAATATCTTGTCGGATTTGGTAAAGTAGCTGTAAGCAATGCCGCTTGTGATCTTGTGAGCTTATCAGGTGTCTTTCTAAAATGAATAAGACTTGCTATACCAGCACCAAATATCAGATCACCCATTTCCGCAATGTTTAAATGAACTTCGAGAATTCTTTTTTTATCCCACAACAATTCAATAAGAACTGTAAAGTATGCTTCAATTCCTTTCCTGATAAAACTTCTTCCTTCCCAAAGAAATAAATTTTTGGCAACCTGCTGTGTTATAGTGCTTGCACCTCTCAATTTTCTCCCGCGTTCATGCTGTTCCAGCGCTTTTTCAATCTGATCAAAATCAAATCCAAAATGATTTGGGAAATTCTGATCTTCCGCGGCAACTATTGCAATCGGCAGTTCAGGTGAAACATTATCATAGCTAACCCATTTGTAGCTTATAAATCTGAAATCACCTTCAATCAGCGCACTTATTTGTCTCTGAATCATTATAGAGCTTGTAACCGGATTTATCCATCTCAACAAAAAGACTACAACAACAGAAAGAACAAACAGCAGTAAAATAAATTTTAATGCTGCTTTCAATATTGATTTTATTCTGTCGGGAAAAGTTATTTTGTTTTTATTCGCCATATTTTTCTGAAAAATAATTAAGGAACCGGATCATATCCGCTTCCGCCCCAAGGATGACATCGTGATATTCGTTTTATTCCAAGCCATCCACCTTTTAACAATCCATATTTTTTTAATGCTTCTAAATTATAGTGCGAACAGGTTGGAGTGTATCTGCACGATGATGGAAATAATGGCGAGATTAATAACTGGTAAATTTTTATTAGTAAAATAAATGGTAATGCTAAAGGTTTAACAATTGCTTTGTAAAATTCTTTAAAAGTCATATCCTAAAGATAAACATTAGCAATGAGTCTGAACAGATTTGAAAAAGTGTTTTGCTTAAGACTCAATCCCCTTTCTTGATAAAACTCCATCCTGATAATAATGTTTAATTTCTTTCATTTCAG
>JALHTS010000013.1 GCA_022865965.1 Ignavibacteriaceae bacterium | reverse complement strand
GTTAGTATTTGGTGGTAAAGTTAATGAAGAAATTCGTGTTAATGGGAATACTCACCGCGCAGGATTACAACCGGGAATAATTCTTCCGGGTGGAACTCCCGATACATCTACAAAACCTATCTATGGTATCTGGAAATTAAAGAAGGGATGGGAAAATTTACCTGCAGGTACAGAGAGAGAATACTATGAATATATTTATAACAATTGGCCTGCAGATATTGGTGCACCTTATATCGATATAAATGGCGATGGAGAATTTACCCCAGGTATTGATGTACCTGATTACATTGGTGATATGGTTCTTTTTTATGTAGCAAATGATATGGACTCTGCACTTTCAGTGTTTACATACGGTATGTTACCAATGGGATTGGAATTTCAAACTTCTATTTTTGGTTTTGATAGAGCAGATGATTTGAAAAATGTTGTGTTTAAAAAATATAGAATGATAAATAAAGGTGTTAACACTATCGAAGACATGTTTTTCGGATATTGGAATGATAATGATCTTGGATATGCTGGTGATGATTATTCAGGCTCCGATTCGTTATTGGATTTATCTTATACTTATAATGCAACAAATTTTGATGTTATTTATGGTACCCCTCCTCCGACAGTCGGTCATAAAATTGTACAGGGACCTATAGTGGAAGGACTTCCCACAGACAGCGCAAAATTTAAAGGTGAGTGGAGGAAAGGATATAAGAATTTATCTTCATACGCCTTTTCATTGTTTTCGTACCCATGGAGAGATCCTCAGCAAGGGGTGCCGGAAGGTTCAACTGAATTTTATAATTATTTAAATGGACTTATTTGGGATGGAAGCCCTTTTATTGATCCTATTATAAATGATACAACAAAATTTTGTTTAGCTGGTGATCCGTATTTTCAAACAGGCTGGTATGAAGGTGATGGCTGGCCCGACGGTCCATCACCGGGTGATAGAAGACAAGTTATAAGTACAGGTCCTTTCAATTTAGCACCCGGCGATACACAGGAGGTTGCAATTGCAATTCTAATTGCACAAGGGAATGATAATATTCACAGCGTTAATAAGTTAAAACAACTTGCCCAAACCGTTCAGGATTTTTATGATAATGATTTTGTAACCTCTGTTGAAAATATTAAAAATATTCCTTTACATTTCAGCTTATCACAGAATTACCCCAACCCGTTTAATCCCAAAACTACAATTGAGTATGAAGTGCCCGAGAAAACAAATGTAACAATAAAAATATACGACATACTCGGAAGAGAAGTAAAGACTCTTGTAGATAATGAAGAAAAAGTAAGATGGAAATACAAAGTAGAATTTGATGCAAGTACTCTTTCCAGTGGTGTTTATTTTTACCAATTTAAAGCCGGTAGTTTTACTCAAACTAAAAAAATGATTCTTTTGAGGTGAGTATTATGAAAAAAATCTTTTACATATCGTTATCATTTTTGCTGGTTGTTGTTTATGGATTCTTATCTGGTGATATAAACAACAGCATTAACAAAACCACAACGAATGACCATTTCAACTACATTGCAGTAAACCAATGTATGATGTGGGTTTCCAACAACGGTGATGGTTCCCACGATCCAAGAACAGATGGCAATGGTTTCTACTGGCCCGGTGGTGAAGATGCAATAAAATCAGCAATATTTGAAGACGGCTTAATCTGGGGTGGCATTGTAGATACACAAATAAGAGTTAATGGAAACACACACAGGCAGGGATTACAAGCAGGCAAAATATTAGAAGATGGAACTCCAGATGATCCTTCCTTAGAAAAATACAGGGTATTTAAGATAAATAAGTACTGGCAAGATCTCCCACCCGGACCTAAAAGAGATAAGCTTGAAAAAGATTACAACGAATGGCCTGTTGAGGATGGCGCACCCTGGATTGATATAAACGGAGATGGTGTTTTCACACGTGGAGTAGACAAACCGGAAATTATTGGTGACGAAACTCTCTGGTATGTTTCAAACGATATG
>JALHTS010000673.1 GCA_022865965.1 Ignavibacteriaceae bacterium | reverse complement strand
TCATAAGCAAGAATATGATTTTCACCATAAATCAATTTATTAAATACTGAACTTGCAATTGAAGAAGGTTTAGCCTTCTCGCGATTAATTCTTTCAATTGTTTGTTTTTTAATTCTTTCAAATTCAATTTCATCCCAGCGTGGTTCAAAGAGAATTTCTTTAACCAAATCGAAGGTTTCGTTCAGTTTTGATGACAAGCAATTAGCATGAATAATTATGGATTCATTTGTTGTGAACATTGATATTCTTGCACCAAGCTTTTCAATTGCTTCCTGCAATTCCAATGGAGTTTTATTTTTTGTTCCTTCCATCATTAGACTACTTACAAGATCTGCAACACCAACTTTATTTATGTCGTCAAATTGTTTCCCTCCGTTAAGAGTTATAGAAAACTCCACGAGCGGAAGTTCGTTGTGTTTTATTCCCAGAATCTCAATTCCATTACTAAGTTTTGCATCCCAAATTTCAGGAAGCTTTATCAAAGGATCAGAACCGAATGTCGGTTGAATACTTCGATCAAAAGACGAAGGAACTTTCTCAATATTAAAATCAACTTTTACAGATTTTAATTTTAGATTTGCAACTTCCTGCTCCTCTATTGTTTCTTCCTCAACAGGAAATCTCTCAGAATTTTCTGCAATAAGTTCTGCTTTTTCCTTAGGAACAAAACTTGTTAAAATATAGTGCCCGTTCTTAATATACTTTTCATAAACTTTCAAAATATCTTCTTTAGTGACAGCAAGTCTGTTTTTTAGATCTTGAGTTATAAAGTCCGGTGAATCTGCAAATTCATTGTATTGAGCAAGTTGAAAAGACTTGCCAAGAACACTGGAAATTCCATTATAAAAATTTGTTTCTGTTCTTGCTTTTACTCTTTCTAAGTCTTCCTCGGTAAACCCTTCCGTTTCAAATCTTTCGAAAGCATCAAAGATTGCCTTTTCAACATCAGTAAGATTAACATTTGGAAAAGTTCTTATTCTAGTCTGAAAAACACCTGCAATTTCGCCGCTTCTTTGATATGCCGATACGGAAGGAGCTAATTTTTTCTCTTCAACAATTACCTTATAAAGTGGAGCTTTCTTACCATAAGCAAAAAGTTCACCAAATAAGGAAAGCGCATAAGAATCGTTGTTGTATTGTTCAACTGTAGGAAAAACCAAATTCAATTCGGGTGATTGTGCAAAGTTATCTTCGTGAAAAGCTCTTTTTGTTTCATTAAGTTTAACCGGCATTGGCGGTAAATCAGCACTAGGATCAGAAGATTTTATTTCGCCAAAATATTTTTCAATCCATTTTTTGATTTGTCCTTTATCAAAATCACCTGCCACAACAAGTGTTGCATTGTTAGGGCCATACCATTTTTCATAAAAATCGCGAATGTCTTCAAGTGTTGCATTGCGCAAATCATCTAATGAACCAATAACCTGCCAGTTATAAGGATGATTTTCGGGATAAAGTAATTTATCAATAACATAACCAGTATGTCCGTATGGCCTGTTGTCAACTCTTTGACGCTTTTCGTTTTGTACAATTTCTTGTTGATTTATAAAAGCTTCCTGTGTAACAGTGCTTAACAAAAATCCCATCCTGTCTGCTTCCATCCATAAAACCATTTCAACGGCGTTGTTGGGAACAACCTGAAAATAAATTGTTCCATCTTTCCACGTACCACCGTTTAATGTTCCGCCGGCTTCCTGAATTTTTTTAAAGAATTGATCTTGCCCAACATGCTGCGATTCCTGAAACATCATATGCTCAAACAAATGAGCAAATCCTGTTCGTCCTGTTACTTCACGATTAGAACCGACATGATATTGAATTGCAACAGAAACAATCGGATCGGATTTATCTTCATGCAGAACAACCTGAAGTCCGTTTTTTAGAGTGTATTTTTCATAGTCAATCTTTAAATCTTTTTCATCAGCAGAATAAACTGATGTAAATAAACTTATAACTAATGAGAGTGCTAAAGCTTTATTTAAGTGCATCCTAACCTCCGTAAATAAATCAAAATAAAAACTATTTGTGGGTTAAAATTATCAATAAATGACGAGAAAAAGAGGGATATTTTTCATTTGGAAAATAAAATTATTGAGTGGAAGGGAATATAAATAACCCGACCGAAAACTGATCATGGAATTGTTATGATTCTTCAGGACTCAAAAACAGTCCGCTAAGAAGTCTTTCTTTTCTGAACTCTATCCTTAAGCACTGCGGATATAAAAGCCGCAGAAAAAATTACTGCTGCACCAAAGAAAACAAGTAAAGCAATTGTTCGGGATGGGTATTACATACCTATAAAATGTTAGGTGTTACTTAAAAGATTTTTATTTATCAACCCTTTCCCCATTTTTTTAATCTTTTATCGCATTCTTCTTTAGGTAATCTTTTATTTGTTATCATTAGTGTCTCTAATCTACTAATCATATCTGCGCTACCTAGTAAACCAGTATCTATTATTTGATCTAGGATCCAAAGTACTCCCTTTACTTCAAATTTCTGTTCAGTAGCATAATTTCTGAATGATTTATCTCCGGTTAATATCATAGCATTTTGTTTTTTAGCAAAGTAGAAAACACTAAAATCAATGATTGAAAGTGATCTCTTTTCTGATTGAAGTTCAATAATTTCACTTAAATCATTTTCATCTGCTTTATCTATTATTATCTTATTTTTGTTAATTTTTTCTGCTAAAATTTTATTCTGTTCATCACTAAGTTCATTTATCACAAAATCTGTAGTATGAAATTCATATTCAAGTTTTAAAAATGTATCTAATAAATCAATATTTATTAAATCTATAAATATATTAGTATCGCTTATCAGTAATTTCATACTACCAATTCAACTTCATTCTCTAGCTCACTCACAGTTATATTAGCGATACTGGCAGCCTTACTTGCACTGATAATTTCTTCAGCTAATGCTCTATATAATAGATGTTTGTCTCTAATCGGTTTTTCTTCAGCTTCATACTTCCCTACCTCAAATTTTCCCCATCCCTCTTTTTTTACTCTAATGCAAAAGTTTCTGTATTTCTGTGAAGTAATTATCCCCAGGTCTCTTGCTCTTCTCATCAAAGCCAGTATAGAAATACCATACTCCAATTTTAAGTGTTCTAATTCACTTAGAATAACCTTAGTTCTGTTTTCACCAAGTCCATTAGTCATAACTTGTTTGGGAATTAAAAATGCTCCTGCAAACCTGTAACAAAATCTTTCCTTTTCTTTTGAATTTAATTTACTATTCAATTTTAAAAGTAAGTGTCCAAGTTCGTGGGCTATGGTCATTCGTTTTCTTACAATATCATCTATGTCTTTATTAACGATAATAATTGGTATTGCTCCACTATAAACAGCTAATCCATCAAAACCTTTATCCGCATCAATTTCAAAAATTCTGATTTCTTTTTCTTCAAGGGTTTCAATCAAATTTTTGATAGGGTTCAAACCCAATCTCCATTCTTCCCTTAGCTTTTCTGCCGCAGTCTCAGCACCTCTTCCGTCAGAGATCTCTATATTTTTCAAAGGATTCACAAATTTCTCATCAAATCCCATTATTTGTTCTAATTCTATAAACCTCTCCAAATAGTCTATAGTTTTTTCTTCAATCCTATTGATCTCTTTCTTTAATATTTTTGATCTTTTTCTGTACTCAAAGTTTTCAAATTTGACATTCGAATTCCTCAAAAAATAATCTGGCTTAACGCCAAATATTTTTGCCAACCTGATAATAATTGCACTATCAGGATTTCTTTTATTATTTTCATAGTTACTCAGAGCTTGCTTAGTTATGTCACCTAATTTATTTGCTAATTCCTCAAGTGAGTAACCAGCCATTTTTCTGGCGGATTTTAATCTTTCACCAAACATATTAATACCTTTTTAATTCTGTTGACAAATTTATACTTTTTTACACTAATGTCAACACCAAATTTTTCTTTTTTATATAAGGTGTGCATTTTTACTCAATTTTAGTATAATATGTTTTTTAAATTTATTAATTTCTTGTATTTTTTAACTGTAGTGCTACCAGCTGTTTTTCTCTTCTTTTATAAATCAGCTCATAATCCTTCCCCTCCCAATCCCTTTTTCCCCAAAATACATAACTATTAACTTTGCTATCAATCTCTTCACTTGTCATAATCTTATGCATAAAAGCCCATTTATTTAATTCAAGTAGTGAGAAAAAGACCATTTTACCAGTCGGTTTAAAGTGCGGTATCTTCCTTTTATGTATCATTTGATAAAGTGTAGCTTCCGCTAATCCTAAATACTCGCTTGCACTTTTTATATTCAGGCTTTCCTAGTAGCGGGGGCCCGCCTACATTCCATTTCGGCGGGTAAACAGGATACAACTCGCTGTCCTATTACTATTTAAAAATAAAAAACCCACGCGTTTTGCGTGAGGTTTTTTATTTAGTAGGGGAGCAGTCCGCCACGGTGGTCCGCCTCAGGCGAAGAACCTACAACCTTCGGGTTATGAGCTTTTATTTTAACTATGCCAACCAATTACTTAGCTCTCACTTCTAACTAAATTTCTGAATGAATTTTATGTATAATAAATATTTTCTGACATTAAATTTCTTATACCAGAAATTACTTATTCTTTTTACATAATTGATACTATTTTATTTAATCTTATCCTGTCAATCTTTGAATTTATCATTGTTTATTAAATACATATTAAGTATTCCCATCTTCTTATACTCTTTGATGTTGCGTAAAGCTTCATTAGCAGTACATATAAAATAATCGGGATGTGTTTGCTTGTACCCGTTAAGATTTATAAATAATAGAAATGTTTTAGTTTTACTAAACTTCGAATACTGCTTTTACTATGTTTTTTTATGTCGCTTGTCCTTTCTAAAAGCTGATAAGTAAGCGGAAACAAATACTGCAACAGCCATTCCTAAAACTACCATGCTAATTGTTGCGGTATCACTTGAACCTAAGAAAAATGCCATTGCTTGAATAGCTGCGAAAAGGATTAAAGATCTTATAACTGCCCCATAAATTTTTAACATCATTTTGTGATGTAAAAATAAAACCCTCATCCCAGACAAATGTTAAGCTATAATTAGCATAAGATTAACAAATTGTTAAGCGCTGGTAATTTTTGACAATTTTGTGACAACTCTGAGTTTTATTGCTGACAACTTTACCTTGAGGCTTGATTAGATTCTGACCAGAAACGACAACATTGTCTAATCAATAAAGAATAAAGAGATGAAAACAGTAATAACAAGCAAACATCATAAAACTTTCTCAATAGAATTTGTAAAAGATTATCTCATAACAATGAGGCCATATCTTCTCTTTGTTTCCGGAGTAACAGGAATTTGCGGAATGTCTTTCGTCGATGAGTTACCGATTTCAAAATCTATTTTAATTTTTCTTGCCTCTTTTTTATCGTATGGATTTGGACAAGCGCTCACGGATGTTTTTCAAACTGACACCGATTCCATATCTTCTCCATACCGGCCCTTAACGCAAGGCATAGTTTCCAAATCACAAGTTTTTTCAATAAGTATAATCGGTTTGATTTTATGTATTAGCATTTTTTCAATTTACAATCCAATTAATCTTTTACTGGGAATCGTTTCAGGACTGGGATTAGCAACTTATACTTACTTTAAAAGAAAATTTTGGGCAGGACCGTTTTATAACGCCTGGATTGTTGGTGTATTGTTCCTTATGGCTTTTCTTTGCGGTTCAGAATTAGAACTGATTACTGGAAATCATAAATTGGTTTACAGTTTAAGTGCTGTCTATTGGGGATATGCAAACTTTGTTCTTGTTGGATACTTTAAAGATGTAGAAGCAGATAGAGAAACAGGCTACAATACTTTTCTCGTTGTGTTCGGAAGAAGAATGTCATCAATTGCTTCTAATATTTTTGGGGTGCTAACAGTAATATCAACCATATCAGTTTTTACTTATTCAAATTCATTGGATAAACTATTAGAGCAGTTGCCCTATGCAACAATAATTCTTGCCATTGGAATTGTAGCTATGTTTTTATGTCAGGCGTTTGTGCATTTAATAAAAAATGATGATGGATCGAGCAAAGCGATTAGTCTATCTGTACACGCTTACATTTTATTACTTACTTCAATAATTGTCTCAAACAAAGGTGAGTGGATTATTCCAATGATCATTTTCTATGTGTTTTTTAACCTAACAATGATATTCAGACCAGCAAAAAATCAGATATAAAATGTATCTTTTACTAAATACATACGCCGGCTGTGGAAGTGCTAGTAGAAAATGGGAACTAGTTAAGACTGCTATCTTTAAAAAGTTTAAGGATGCTAAAGTAGTTGATATTCATAGCAATAATATTATAGACAGTATAATTAACGAATCAATACAGGATTCTGAAAAGGATTTTATAATCGCAGGCGGAGATGGAACATTAAATTTATTCATTAATGATTTAATTAATGCAACTAACCCTCATGAGATAAAGAAATTTAAGATCGGCGCAATTGGCATTGGCTCAAGCAATGATTTTCACAAACCAAATAAAGAGGTAAACTTAGTAAATAGAATTCCGATAAAACTGAATTTTAATGACTCACAATTAAGAGATGTTGGGGTAATTAAGTACAAATCTGGAACTCAGATTTTACATAAATATTTTCTATTAAATGCAAGCATAGGTGTTACTGCTGAGGCAAATGATCTGTTTAACAAGCCAGATAAAATTTTGAATTTTCTAAAAAAGCATTTCACCAGCATTGCTATTATTTATGCAGCTATTAAGACAATATTTTCCTATAAAAATTTTGATGTAAAAATTATTTTTGATTCTTATGAAACATATTCTTTCCCGATTTCAAACTTGTCAATCATTAAGAATCCTAACATCTCAGGCGATCTTTCCTATCCCTGTGAAGCAAATTATAAAAATGGATTATACGATATTTATCTTACTCACTCTATGAACAAGCTAGATCTGATAAATTTTTTAAAGTCTTTAAGCAAGAAGGTTTTTCCTAATAACGAAAAAACAAAGTATTGTAAAACATCTAAAATAAAGGTAACGGCAAAGAATGACTTCCTAGTTGAGTTTGATGGAGAGATTATTAAAACCAACTACGCTGAGTTTTCAATCCTAAATAGGTATTTAAATATATGCACCAATTAAAAGACATAATTGAAAACAAGATAATAAATGATCTCACTAAATCATTTCATCGTTCACCTAAACAATTGAACAAAGTTCACGAAACTGATGCAGAGATTATTAAACTTGATAACTCTCCTTACGATTTAGCTATTACTATTGACACAATTTCTGAAGAAATAAAAACCGGTTTGTATTCCGATCCTTATCAAATCGGCTGGATGAGCGTGATGGTTAATATGAGCGATCTTGCTGCCGTTAGTGCTGCTCCTATTGGGCTTGTTATTTCACAAATTCTTCCAAATGAACTTTCTGAAGAGTATTTAGACAAAATTCAGAGTGGAATAAATGATGCTTGCAATAAATGTGGAACATTTGTTCTTGGCGGGGATACAAACTTTGGTGATGAGTTAATTATATCGGGTTGTGCAATCGGTACAATCGAAAAAGGAAAATACTTAAAGAGAGTTGGCTGCAAAGCTGGTGATAAAATTTATACTAGTGGTACAGTTGGGACTGGAAATGCGTATGCATTTCAAAAATTATTCAGTAAGAATGATTCTCAATTTGTTTATCATCCGGCGGCAAAACTAGAGTGGGGAAACATTCTGAAAAAATATTCATCAAGTTGTATTGACACCAGTGATGGAATACTTTCTTCACTAGATCAATTGATGAGACTAAATAATGTTGGGTTTAAGTTCCGCAACGATTGGGATAAAGTTATTGATCGCTCATCAGAGCAATTATTCGGCAACAATCATTTACCCATATGGTTGCTGCTTGCCGGAGAACATGGCGAATTTGAATTGCTGTTTACTATCCCAGCTGAAAAGAAATTAGGTTTTCTAAAAGAAGCTTGTCATTTATATCTAAAACCAATTTATTTGGGTGAGGCAACTGAAGATCAAAAAATTTCTCTTAATCTTTACAACCAAGAGCAAAGTTTGGATACAGAGAAAATTAGAAACTTAACTTTTGAAAAAGACTTTAGTCCATTCAAATATCTACAAAAATTGCTGGAGATTGATCAAGAGCTAAAAAACTAAATAAACGTAAAGCTTGATAATTTTTCTCTTTCCAGATGTCATTCCCGTGAAAACGGGAATCCACTAAAATAAGAGACAAATAGATTCCCACTTTCGTGGGAATGACATTATTGTTGAAATCCCATTAATTAAATCGTTCATGACAAATTTTTGACAATTCTATTAGAACTTACTGACACCTTTCTTTCAAAATCATATTAGTTTTCTACCAGAAATCAAAGATGTAACACAAGACAAGAAAGTGAGCAAATAAAATGTCAGCAAAGCAAGAATATTTAGGTGGTGAAAATTTTGATCTTAGAGATATTCTTTTGAGAGGAAGAAGAATGCCTCTAACGGATAGAGTAAACTTCTTTGGAGAATTCCTTGAAAGTTTATCAAGCAATAAGCAAATGCTGCACCTAAGATGTATATCAAGTCCATCTGATCGTGAAGTGGATGTTTACGATGAATATTTAGGCATCACAAGAAAAATGTTGATGTTCGGATCAAATAACTATTTGGGATTCGCTAATCATCCTTACATAAAAGAGTATGTAAAAACAGCAATTGAAAAATATGGTATTGGTATTGGCGGACCTCCATTACTTAACGGCTACACAAAAATCCACAAAGAGTTAGAAGAAAGATTAGCATCATTAAAAGGTGCAGAAGATGCTTTAATCTTTTCAAGCGGATATGGTGCAAACGTTGGATTGGTTTCCGCTTTGGTTGGTCCCGATGATTATGTTGTGTATGATCAATACAGCCACGCATCTTTTTATGACGGATTAAAAATGTGTAACGCACGCGGAATTCATTTTCTTCATAATAATGTTGAAAACTTAAAAGCAAAATTAGAAGACGCAAGAAAAATAAATCCAAAAAATATTTATGTGGGAGTTGAAGGTGTTTATTCAATGGATGGAGATATCGCTCCACTTGATGAGATAGTAGCCGTTTGCAAACAATACGATGCAATTTTATTAGTTGATGACGCACACGGAACAGGGACGATTGGAAACCACGGTGGCGGGTCAGGTGATTATTTTGATTTAGAAAATGAAATTGATATTACGATGGGAACATTCAGTAAATCTTTTGCAGTTACCGGTGGATTTGTTACTGCTTCAAAACCGATAGTTGATTACTTAAGATTCTTCGCAAGATCATATATGTTCTCCGCTTCAATCTCTCCTCTTACAATTGCATCAGTTCTTGCAGGATTGGATTTACTTGAAAATGATCCATCAATATTAAACTCACTTAGATCCAATGTAAGATATGCAGCAAAGCTTTTAAATAACATTGGTTTTAATGTTTCAAGTGAAACACCAATCATTCCATTAAGAGTGCCGATGGAAATGAACATAAGAAATGCTGCTTACAAATTTCACGAAAGAGGAATTTTTATAAACTCAATTGAATATCCTGCAGTACCAGTTTCACAACAGAGATTTCGTATCAGTATTACAGCAAACCATACAAAAGAAGACATAGATAAACTTGTTGAAGTAGTTGAAGAAATTTGGACTGAATACGAAACTAATAGACCCGAATCATCAATCTTAAAGGCAATGTGAGCAAAGCGAAGAAAGGATGATAAGAAAATGAAAATGCAAATTAAATCCAGGCCAAAACTTTTAATTATAGTTTTATTTCAGAATCTTTTAGATGAAAAACCATACTATGCAAAAAATCCAGCACCACCATTGCCGGGAATTTTACTTGCTGCTTTAACTCCACCTGAAGTAGAAGTTGAAGTTCTTCACGAAATGGTTCGCCCGATTGATTACAACACTGACGCAGATTTTATTGCAATAAGCTTTATGGATTACTTATCTCCACACGCCTACGAAGTTGCATCCAAATTTAGAGCAATGGGAAAAGTGGTTATTGGCGGCGGTAAGTTTGCATCCACACTTCCTGATGAAGTTGAACCATATTTTGATTCTATCTGCGTTGGTGAGGCTCATAAAGTTTGGGCGCAAATGGTTAATGATCTGCTAACAGGTAAGCTTAAAAATAAATATGATGCCGGTTTAGCTCCTGATTTAGATAACATTCCTGCACCGAGGTATGACCTTGTTGAATCAAACTATTTTACACCAATAGTTACAGAAGCCTCACGTGGCTGCCCACATCCTTGTACTTATTGCCAGCTTAATATTAAGCGCGCGCCCTACAGAACGCGTCCTATTCAAGATGTTATTAGAGATTTAACGAACACAAAAGGTTTGTCTTGGTTTAAAAGAAAAACTGCAATGATACTCGATAATAACCTTGGCGGAAGTTTAATAAATGCAAAAAATCTGTTAAAGGAAATAGCTAAACTAAAGTTCTGGGCAATAGGAGCTCAGTACAGTATAGAATGCTTGAGAGATGATGAATATGTAGAGTTGCTTGCTAAAGCAAATTGCAGAATGTCTTTTCTTGGAATGGAATCTTTAAATGAAGAAAGCCTTAGAGATGTTGAGAAAAAACAAAACAAAGTTGAGGAGTATAAGGAGTTTTTTTACAAACTAAATAAAAAAGGCATTTTAACGTTTGCGGGATTTATGTTCGCTCTCGATGAAGATACACCCGAGTATTACGAAACACTTCCGCAAAAGCTGGAAGAAGTCGGAGTGAATGTAATTCTTCCATCAATTTCAATTCCGATTTATGGAACTCCTTTACACAAAAAAATGCTTGATGAAAATCGAATTGGGGATAAGGATATTTCTCATTACGAAGGTGATCACGTTTTATTCCGACATAAGCATTTAACTGAAGAACAGATTTATTATTACTATGAAAAAGTAATCAAGATATTCTATTCCTGGAGAAAGATTTTAAAGAGATGGTGGAGATTTGTTTCGCTTCAATCATTTGATGGTTCTGTTAAAGAATATTTGCTGAAAACTGTTTTAGGATCAATTATATACTTCAAGCTATCAATATTTCAGAGACATCACGCACAGGAGAGAGTTTTTGATAAAAGAATAGTTACAAAATTGGATATCAACACTAATCATCAAACCGAGTTAAAGATTAAAGCAGCTTGATGGATATAAAATAGCCCGAATACTTTTCATCTTCAGGCTTTCTTAGTAGCGGGGGCCCGCCTTCATTCCATTACGGCGAGGCAAGCAGGAGACAAGATTCTGTTCCGGTTACTCTTTAAAGCAAAAAAACCAGCCTGATGGCTGGATTTTTTTGCTTTAGTAGCGGGGGCAGGACTTGAACCTACAACCTTCGGGTTATGAGCTTTTATTTTAACTATGCCTACCAATTACTTAGCTCTCACTTCTGACTAAATTTCTGAATGAATTTTATGTATAATAAATATTTTTTGCCATTAAATTTCTTATACCAGAAATTACTTATTCTTTTTACATAATTGATTCTATTTTATTAAATCTTATCCTATCAATCTTTGAATTTATCATTGTTTATTAAATACATATTAAGTACTCTTATTTTTTTTAACTTACTGCATCCTTAATGGAACGACAGACTATTAACTGCCAAGAGATATTTTTTTCTTTTTTTCACTTATTCCTTTATAAAACACATCAATTTATTATTTTTGCATATACACTCTCCGGTTATTTTTCATTTTGAAATATTGTGGAGCTAATATGAAAATCAGGATTTTTCTTTTCTCAACCCTTCTTTTTACAGCATTTATTTATGCCGGTTCTCTAGATAGTGTCTTGGTTGGACCAGGCGTAATTCACTATCATCATATAATTGATTCAGGTCCCTGGAATATCAATATTATAAAAATTGATATACAAAACTCGTGGTTAAAATTTAAGTCAGTTAAAGCCGGTGATAAACTAATGGCTTTTGAAAAGACATCTTCAATGGCGGCCCGCAATAATTATGAGGAGCACCGGGTGGTTGCAGCTATTAACGGAGATTTTTATAACACCAGTACAGGTGAACAGGTCGGAACTCAAGTCGCAACCGGCGAACTGTTAAAAGTAACAAGTGATTGGTTAAACGTAGCATTCGATATTGATAAAAATCCATTGATTGGAATGCAAAGCTTTTCAGGTTCTATAATAACGGGCGACAGTATAAAAAGTATTTCCGGTGTAAACAAAATTCGTAACACAGACGAATTGATTTTCTATAATTCCTTTATGGGTA
>JALHTS010000672.1 GCA_022865965.1 Ignavibacteriaceae bacterium | reverse complement strand
TGCCATCCTTTATCGGGTTCATATACCATCTCGAACATATGATCTGTAAAGAATTGACCAAAACCCAGATTTTCAGGCAGAACGATTTTATCTGTTCTTTTTTTAATATGATATTTAATTTTTTCCATTTCTAAACCCTTCAATTTTTGAGAATAAGGTTATCCATATTTAATAAAAATAGTACTAAATTTAAAATTACAACAATAATAAGAAGTTGTTAAAACGCTACTTACTTTTGTGCAAAATTATTACTTGTCAAACTCCAAAAAGGAAAATCCAAAGCAGATAATCCAGAATGAGAATAAGAGCCGCAGACATTACAAATGAACGAATTGTAGCAAGTCCAACACCTTCAGCACCGCCCTCTGTTCTGAAACCGATATGGCAGCCGAGCAAAGCTGTTACACCACCAAAAAATAAGGTTTTAACTAATCCGGCAATAAGATCAGAAAAAACAAAAAATCTTTTTACAGAATTGAAAAAAACGGCAAAAGAAACACCAAGGAAATAATCTGACACAATATATGCGCCCATAATTGCAATAAGATTTGCAAAGATTACAAGAATGGGCAGCATGATCACTGCAGCTAAAAACCTTGGCATTGCTAAATACCTAATCGGACTGATTGCCATTGTTTCAAGTGCATCAATTTGTTCAGTAACTTTCATTGTACCAAGTTCGGCAGCAATTGATGCGCCAACTCTTCCAGCAATTACAATTCCAGTTAGCACGGGACCAAGCTCGGTAATTATTGCTCTGCTTGTTGCACCGCCAAGAAATGAAAGAGGAGCAATTCCTTTTAGCTGATAAGCTGCTTGCCAGGCTGCAACTGCACCGGTAAATACAGCAATAATTAAAACCAGAGGAAGTGAATTAACCCCGATATGTTCCATTTGAAAAAGTATTAGTTTTCTACTGCGCGGAATCTGCTTAAAGCTCTTGATTATTCCCCATAACAGATTAGAAACCTGCCCAAACTCCCGAAGGAATTCTAGTGTGCCTTTTCCTAATTTTTGAAGTAGCTTTAACAATAATTTTAGCTTAATTTTTAATGTTCAAATTTAATCAAATTAAAGTAAATATCTTCTGAAAAAGTGGCAATAAATGTATGATTGATGGCATTAGGAATTTGTTTACATCAAGCAACTAAGATTCAAAACGAGACAAAAATCAGCGTTTAGTTTGAATTTGAGAATTCAATTTTTTAATTGGGTTTAAGAATCATTTAAAATGTTGAGCTATTACTAAAATTTCAGACAATCCAACGAAGTTCTGAATAGCATTATTATTGCTATACACGTGTGCCATATGGACTTTTTAAAATGATCACATTACCGGATTTTATAGGAAATATTCCAGAAAACCTTCTGGATAATATCCCTGTTGGTATCATTCTGTTTGATAAAACTGGGAATATTCATTTCGTAAACAAAGCTTTTCACGAATTTGAAGTACTATATCCAAATGTATTTAGCAAATCTTTAGTAGGAAAAAATATTTTCAGTGAAAATATTATTTCACACAGGCTTGTACAAAACGAATTAGAAGAACTCAAACTGGGATATCCATTCGAATCTGAAATTGAAGAGATTTCTTCTGCCGGAAAGGCAAATATTCGACTTATCATTAAAGGAACACCGAATTTTGAGAATGAAGAATTTTCGGGTGGAATTCTTCTTATTGAAGATTTAAGAATTATTTATAAAACTCAAAAAGAGTTTGCGTTAAGAAGTGATTTCCTTGAAAATGCCACCGCACAGCTCAGCGATGTTTTTTTTGTTATTGATCAGAATGAGATACTCAAATTCGTTTCCGGAAATATATCATTAATTTTTCCGGAGATTGATTCATTTTCTGATGTTCCGCTTTCTACTTTTTTAAAAAATGTAACTTATGAAGAATTAGCAATACTGCTTTCTCAGGTTTATACTTCTAAGGACGTTGTAACCGGTAAAATTAAAATAACTAAAAATAATTCAGTCAATTATTTTGAGGTCAAACTAATTCCGCAACTGGATAAAAAGCAAACCATTTCATTTATATACATTTTCTTTTTTGATATTTCATCAACCGAAAATGAGCTCAAACACATTCAGGATGATTATGCTACTTGCGAGTGTCACTCAATTATTAATCAAGCTGCTGGGCAAGCTCTATTTACTTTAGATATAAATAATAATATTATAAACTGGGATAATAATTGCGAAATTATTTTTGGCAAAAATCATACTGAAGTTATAAGTAATTTTGTTGGCAATATTATTCCGGAACTTGATCATCAGAAATTAGCAGAGATAAGAGCCTCTCTTCAAACTGAGTCATCATTAAAAACAAATATTAAGCATCAATACGATTACGAAAAAATTATAGAGTGCTTTTTTACAATCAGCTGTTCTGATGAAAAAAAGTTATTGGTTCTTTGTAAAGAAATTACGGCTCAAGTAACTTCTGAAAATGAACTAAACAAAACAATTAATAGCTTATCATCACTTCTCTCTAACGCAGATTTTCTAATAACTAAAATTGACAGCGACGGCAATTTCGTTTATGTAAATAAAAATTTCTGCGAA
Source organism: Ignavibacteriaceae bacterium (assembly GCA_022865965.1). Taxonomy (GTDB): domain Bacteria; phylum Bacteroidota; class Ignavibacteria; order Ignavibacteriales; family Ignavibacteriaceae; genus JAGXRK01. The sequence goes on along the minus strand of JALHTS010000672.1, from coordinate 6,779 downwards.
ACAATTAATTATACTGCTGATGAATTAAAGCAAAAAAGGATTTATGATTTAATAGATCAGCAATACTTCAAAAAAAATATTTTTGATATCTGCTCTGCAGAAATAAATTCCCCGCTTAAAGCTGAGTTACCTTTCAGAACAAAAGAGGGTGATTTGCTTAATTTCTCTATAACAATTGTGCCTGAAAAAATAAATGGCAACGTTGAACAATACGATTGTTATCTGAAAGATATTAACGAGCAGAAATCAAAAACTGAAGAAGCTAGACTTTTACTTTCATTGCTGAATGCTTCTAACGATGGTATTGTAATGGGGCAGAATGGTAAGGTGTTATTTGCAAATAAAGCTTTTGCAGAAATTTTCAATTATGAAACCGGCGATGAATTATCCGGCAAAGATATTCTTGATTTCGTTTCTAATGATGACATATTGAAAGTAGCTGAATACTTACGTCTTCTCGAACGAAAAAAAGGTGCACCCTCAAGATTCGATTTTCTTGGAAAGAAAAAAAACGGTTCACTTTTTCACACCGAAATTTCCGCCGGTACTTTTGAGTTTGATGAAAGTGGTTATGTCGCAATGATAGTCCGAGATATATCTGAAAGAATTCGTGCACAAAGAGCTATCAGAGAATCAGAAGAGAAGTACAGAAACATTACTGATAATATTGATGACTTTCTTTTTACTTTTGAAAAAATGGGGTCAAATCTCAGACCTGTTTTCTGTACAACATCAGTTCAAAAAATTACAGGCTTTACTCAAGCAGTTTTTTTAACAGACAGCAAATTATTTATAAAAACAATTCACCCTGACGATTTTCAGGTATTTAAACCAAAACTTATGAATCTGTTAAAAAGCAAAATACAAAATTCAGGCGAGTTTGAATTCAGAATTATTAATAAGCATGGAAATGTTGTCTGGGTTAGAACCAAACTTAATGTAGTAAGAGTTGGTGCCGGTAGAATTCAAAAAGTTTACGGACTCGTTAGTGATATTACTTTCAGAAAACGAGCTGAAGAAGAACTTAAAAAATCCACTGAGAATTTAATTAAGCTTAACGAAACTAAAGACAGATTTATTTCAATTATTTCACACGATCTCAGAACTCCTTTCAGTTCTATACTTGGATTTACAGATTTACTTATTAATGATAAAGAATTAACTGAAGAAGAAAGGAGTCAGTACTACAGATATATTCAGGATTCATCTAAATCAATGCTCGCTCTAGTAAATTCCTTATTGGATTGGACAAGATTGCAAACTGGAAGAATAAAATTTGAACCGCAAAAAATCGATGTTACTCAAATCATAAAAGAAGCAATAACTTCCATTTCCGGTGTATCTATTCAGAAAGGAGTAGAAATAATTAATCTCGTAAGGGATGAAAGATTAATTTTTGCTGATAAGAGTTTGCTTCTTCAGGTTTTCAGCAATCTGATATCAAACGCAATAAAGTTTACTAACAAAAGCGGTAAAATCTATTTATCTGCTGCACCTGCTGATAATCCTCGCTTTCTTGAATTTTCAGTTAAGGATACTGGTGTAGGAATTAAAGAGGAAAACCTTAATAAGCTTTTCAGCATTGAATCAAAATTCACTTCGGAAGGAACTGCCGGTGAAAAAGGTAGCGGACTCGGACTTTCACTTGTTCGAGAAATTATTGAGAAACATAACGGTAAAATCCGGGTAAAAAGCAAATTTGGTGAGGGCAGTGATTTTAGATTTACAATGCCGGTAGCTTCTGCAAAAATTCTTATTGTTGATAACAATAAAACCGATCGTATACTTTACTCAAAGATATTGAAGAACATTACTCCAGATTATGAAGTGGAAGTGGCTTCAAACGGAAAAGAAGCACTTGAAAAAATTATTATTTCACCGCCTGCACTTGTTATTACGGATCATTCAATGCCTGTAATGAACGGATATGAATTTGTGCTTGAACTGCAAAAACTGGAAATAAAAGGTAAACCTCCTGTTATTGTTTTAAGCAGCGATATTGACAGGAACGCAATTAATGATTACAACAGTATTGGAATTGAGTTTGTATTTCAAAAACCGGTTAATTTAAGTCACTTTAAGCAGGCCGTTGATAAATCTTTGAGAAAAAGTTTTACCAGCAATTAAAAAACCTTCAAGGTCGCTATAAAGACCTTGAAGGTTAATTCCTATTTTTATGTGCTTTTATAAAATGAACAAAAAAAACTACTTAGCTAATATCATCTTCTTTACATCGGTGTAACTACCCGCCTGCAATTTGTAAACATACATTCCGCTTGGAAGATTTGAAGCATTGAATTCAACCTCATAATATCCTGCTGATTTGTGTTCATTTACTAAAGTTACTATTTCAACGCCAAGTATGTCGTAAACTTTCAGTGTCGCTAATCCGTCTTCCTTTATCGAAAAAGAAATCTTTGTACTTGGATTAAACGGATTGGGATAGTTTTGGTTGAGAGAATATTCTGCAGGAGTTGTTCCAAAATTAAATTTCTCTATATGATTATCCATAACTTTTACACCAATTTGATTTGAATATTGTGACTCATATGGATGTAAGTCTACTGCAGTTACCTTATAATAAACCCAATATGCTGAACCACCTCTTAAATAATAAGTTTCATATATATCCTCAAATGAATTAGCTGTTGCTGTGCCGTAATGCTGCCAACCAAGCTCACTGCTAACAAATTTATAAATTTTATAATGCTGAAAATCTGCTTCATTGTTTTTTGTCCAGCTAAGCAAAGGATGGTTCGCTGCACTTTTTGTTACCGCTAAGTTTTCTGGCGCAAGCGGAGCAGTATCGTATTGGCGGAACTTAATGTTACCAGGAGTTAATGGATTTGTGATATGCACCAGATATAAATCATTTGAATTTGAATTTAGTGAACTGGATTGAGCCGAAATATCAACTTGAGCAATATGACTGCTAAAAGTAGTGCCATTTAATTGGCGATAAGAGTATTGGTTATTGCTTTTATCCCAATATATTAAATGAATCTTACTATCTGCCGTGTTTGCAGAAACGTGTGGATATGGTTCATAATTATACCAGTCGGTAATTAAATAATTCTGGTTATCTGTCCATTGAGTGCTATTTAAGTCACGATATGAATGCCCGATAAGTACACCTGACGCTGTCATCCCACCCCAATCGTTGTTATAAATAACATTCAAAGTATTACCGATTATATGCGGTCTAATCCCTTTCACCTGATTAACCATTGGAAATTGAACATAGGGTACACTTTCAGAATTATTCCAGCTATTATTACTTAACCTTTCCCTGTTCTTAGGTTGTTGAGAAGAAGTGTAATTAACTTCTACTTTTTCTGAAGTAAATGCAAAGTCCGGGTCATCACCACCATAATATTCATTTTCACTTACTCTTCTGTAAGCTTCCCAGGATGGGGTTGGTTGTGTTGGTTTTAATTTTATATAATGAACATCATTATCATAACTTGAACCAACCCTTCTTTCTGACCAGGTGATTTGGATGTCATTTCCATCTCTGTATGCTACAATTTTATTGCAGGCTGTATTTATCAATGGTCGATTACTAAATGAGTTATTCCAGCTATCCCCTAAGTTTGTGCTTCTGGCTACTTGAATGTTGTTATTTTTATGATAAATAGCATAAACATTATTACCTATTGCAGCCACACTGGCAAAATCTGCGCCCGAACCCTCTGTTTCTATCACTTTATCATATTTAATTACACCACCCTGTGAGTTAACCAAAGCATATCTAATTCCACCATTTCTAAAATAGACAATATGAATACCGTTCTCATCTACAAATGAGGATACTTTTGTGTTCAATTGAACGGTGAAATTAAGACTGACTTCTGTCTTCCATAAATTCTGGGCAAAAAGTGCGGTGCCCCCAAAAAAGATTAATATTGCTAATAATTTTATCGTTTTCATTTTTATACCCTTTTATTTAACTAACAATGCTTTAATTGTTTTTTGAAAAATGACTACCTCCCGGTTTGAAGGAAGTGCACTAATTGTTATGAAGTAAACCCCTGAAGGCATTTGATTTCCTTTAGAATCTGTGCCATTCCAGGCTATTTCATATTCTCCGCTACTGCGTGTTTCGTTCAATAGTTCTTTTATCTCTTTCCCAAGAATGTTGTAAATTTTTATTCGTACTTCAGATGTTGAGGGTAATGCAAATTTAATATTTGTTTCCGGGTTGAAAGGGTTTGGATAATTCTGAAAAAGTCTATATTCAACAGGTATTTTTATCTCCTGTTCATCAATATCAGAAAGCTTATCTCTCTTTAAAAACACTGACCTATATTCCCATGACTCTGGCCACCCTTTTGATAGAAAATATTGTGGGATTATTTCAACAACACCATTACCGTCCAAATCTGCAATGTCTATTCCTTCTACTCGTTGAGTGGTATAGATACTGTCGAGTCTGGGCGCAGGTATTACAAAGTCCATATAATAATTACCATTGCCGTCATACTTAAATCCGAAAGACAGGTTTGCATTTGTGAGGAACAAATCTTTATTGCCATCACCGTCAAGATCAACATATTTCATTTTTCCATCAATAAATGAGGATAACCCATTAATATCAATTTGGTAAACCTGCTCATAAACTCCCGGTATTGATGCTTCAAATGTGTATAACCTTGTTATTCCGCCTATATCCCCTCCTATCCACACTTCAGGCTTGCTGTTTCCATTCATATCCTCAGTAAATGCCGTTAAATATGCGTTGGACGTTTGCAATGATTTAGTGAACTCGACCTGGTATGTTATTCCTTGAACGTGTTCATAGATATAGAACTTTCCGTAAATACTGCCTGTTGCAAAGTTTCCTTTTCCATCTTGGTCAAAATCTCCTGTTGATATCCCATTTGTATACCAGTCGGGCTGTGGACGATGATAATATATTAGCTCATAATTATTTACTTGAGTATTATATTTTGCAATGTGATTACTGCCAGCCCAAATGCTATCTAAACTACCTGCATCTAAAAAGTATATCATTTCAAGATTACCATCACCATCTATATCGTATAATGTTGCATCATTAGGTTGATAAACTGATGGGAATGGCGCGTAAATAAAGCCTGATGTGTTGATGTACGAGTTTGTTTGAGCTTGTTTATAGCCAATTAACCAATTATATCCACCTCTACAAACTAAATCTAATAATCCATCACCTGTTATATCACCAACATCAAAAACATTAATTAAGGTATCACTAAAAGCATATTCAAATGCATATAGCGAATCAAAAATTCTTTTGTGTATTTCTCCGCTATTAACAAAATCAGGTTGACGCCACGTAATTGCATAAATTTCCTGTAAACCATCGCCATTTGAATCAAGAGAAATATATTTACCAGCATAATTTTCCATTTCTACACTTCCCCATCTTCTGTAAAGATTTTCATAAGCAGCAAAATTTACCGTATCTAATTCAATAATTAGATTTGCCTCGGTTGTATTATCAGCCTTGGAGAATTCTTTTATTGTTTTAAGATAACGGTAGTTTTTGTGTTTGTTATATATCTCTACCGTGCTGTCTTCTAGCAAAGTTACTTCATAAGCAGGGTTGCTTCGCAGTTGCTCCAAAACATCAATCTGTGCAGCAGCTATAAACGGAAATAAACTAACGGCAAATACTAAATATTTTTTTAGAAACATCTTTTCCTCTTGTAATAAAATATTTTTTGGGAAAGAGAATTTGCTTTTTTCTTAATCTACGTAAAACCGGTTGGGTAATAGTTAATGTTGGAGGATAAATGCTCAATGTTAAATGAGTAGGATTGAATCTGCAGGAGAAATAAAACTCGATAAGTTTCATATGGAAGAAGGAGAAACCGTAAGACATAATTCAGTAACATCTCCCCACCCCAGAAAATGTGCAGAGAGAGAGAGAGAGAGAGTAAACAATCGTGCCAAAGAAAACAACAAGTCCCAGCCTATTTTTAGAAAAGGTTCCACCAATAACCTCTAAAAATTGTTGATTACAATAAGCAAAAATATTTTTACAAAGTCAAATTAATTTTGGCGGGATAGTTGTTATTAGGCAAGCATTAAAAATGCTTAAAAAACACTAATTCCTCCTGTATATATACCAGTCTTTAATTACTTCATCAATAATAATATATTTATTCGGGTTAATCTCAGGAAGTTTGGATTTATCAGTGCAATGAATGTATCCTGCATCAAGATAATTGACTTCCAGAATTGAAAAGTAAATGCAGTCTGAAAGCTGATCTAATTTATAAGCACCTGAAAGATTTAACTTCTGCAGCGATAGTTTTATATCACTATCCTTTTCAGAGTTGAACAATTCAAGCAAATTCTTAAACTCATTAAAATTAATCTTGAAATATTCCTTCAGGTTTTCATCTGTGCCTGATAGAAGTCTTATAGAATTAACGATTGATTTTGTTGAATCAGGTAAATCAGGATCACGCATAATTGAATCCGCAAGAAGATGTACATAGCTGGGAAGAATAAAAGCTCTGATAGCAGAAATTTTCCAGCCGTCCTGATTTTTCAAATAGCAATAAAAATCTTTTTGTTCATTTATTTTACTGATGTTGACTGAAAAGACTGCTTCATTGTCACTTCGTTCTATTTCTCTCTGACTAATCTTAGCTTCTCCTTTAAGTTCTTCACCAATGGAAGGATAATCCGTCTGACTCATCATTTCATCAACAAAAAATGAAGCTTTATCCGGAAAACTTTGTTCGGCAAAGAATTTATTTACAAGCCATTCGGGTGAGCCAGTTTGAAAT
>JALHTS010000671.1 GCA_022865965.1 Ignavibacteriaceae bacterium | reverse complement strand
TTAACGGATGCTGGGATTACGGTCCGTTAGGTGTTGAACTTCTGAATAATATAAAAACGGAATGGTGGAAATCGATGACTTTCCGCGATGATGTGGAAGGACTTGATGCGGCAATTTTAATGCATCCCAAAGTCTGGGAGGCTTCCGGTCACGTTGAGAATTTTACAGATCCGATGATTGACTGCAAACAATGTAAAGCCAGATTCCGTCTTGATGTTTTTGGCGATTCAATCAACGAAAAGAAAAAACAAAAAGCTGTTGATGAACTTAAATCTGAAATGAAAGATAATTCTGATTTTTTAAACTGGATTGAAAAAATTTATGCAAATCCGGGTGATGAAAATCCCTTCAATTTAATTTTAGAACATCCTGAACTTGGGAAAAAACTGTTAGGCAAGTTAAACTGTCCTCAATGCGGTAATGCAAATACCTTTACGGATGCACGTAAGTTTAATCTAATGTTTAAAACATTTGTCGGTCCTGTTGAAGATTCAGGTTCAGTTGTTTATTTACGTCCAGAAACTGCCCAGGGAATATTTGTTAACTTTTTAAATGTTCAGAGCTCTTCAAGACAAAAACTTCCTTTCGGTATTGCACAGCTTGGTAAGGCGTTTCGTAATGAAATAAATACGAAGAACTTTTTGTTCAGAACAAGAGAGTTTGAACAGATGGAAATGCAGTTCTTTGTTAAGCCTAAAGATGACAAGCAATGGTATGACTATTGGAAGTTGGAAAGAATAGAATGGTTCAAATCACTCGGAATGACACCAACCAAACTGCGCTTTCACGATCATCCTGAGGATAAACTGGCGCATTATGCAAAAGATGCGACCGATATTGAATACGAATTTCCTTTTGGATGGGGAGAGATAGAAGGAATTCACAACAGAACAGATTTTGATTTATTGCAGCATGAAAAATTCTCCGGTAAATCATTAAAGTATTTTGATGATGAATCCAAAGAAAAATTTATTCCTTTCATTATTGAAACTTCTGCAGGTGCAAGCAGGTCGTTCATGGCATTTTTAATTGATGCTTACTATGAAGAAGAAGTTAAAGGTGAGATGAGATCGGTGTTAAGATTTCATCCCAGACTTGCACCAATAAAAGCAGCAATCTTTCCATTAGTTAACAAAGACGGCATGCCGGAAATTGCGAAAGAAATTGAAAAAGATTTGCGTCGAAACTTCAAAGTTTTTTATGATGATAAAGGTGCAGTCGGCAGAAGGTACCGCAGACAGGATGAAGCAGGAACTCCATTTTGTATAACTATTGATACTCAAACTCTTGATGATAAAACTGTAACGGTTAGAGATCGTGATTCAATGGTGCAGGAAAGAGTTGCAATTGATCAGTTGAGCAAATATTTCAGTGATAAGTTATTGAAATAAATGCCACACATTCGCATTTTGATATTAAACATTTATGTTTTTTGAAGAGTTATTTGTAAATATTTAAAAGAATTTATTTAGTTAGTCACTTTAAAAAGGTTCATTTCATTAAAGGCTGATTGATTAAAATCACTTTTTAACTCTTTTTTGATAATCATCGACCTAATTTTGGTGATAAATAATTTTTACATAGAAATTGAACTTGAATACAAAAAAATCTAAATTGATTTATATTCAATCACAAATTTACCATTTAAATGATTGTATTGAGCACTTAAATTAAATGAGTTAAACACTTATGGAGTATTTATGACTTGGTTTAAGGTAGTTAATAGCGGATTAGACATAAAGAAGAATGTTAAAATAATAGAAGATTTTGAGCTGGAATATTTAAAAAATAACGCTCCTAAAACGATGAGTCTACTTAAGAATAAGATAATTACTAGTACATTTCCAAATAACTTTGATTATACAAACGAATTTTTATCAGATAAAGAAGTTTTTTTTATTCATTTACCCTCATCAATTTTAAATTTAATTCCAAGTTTTATTAATAAGTATAACCCAATGGAGTGTAATAAACCTAATATAAATAAACTTTTTGTGTGTGCTGGTGATAAAGAGATTATTTAATTCTCAAATTTACTATTTAACTCGTGAGGCAAACTATGCGAGCATTGACGATAAGATATTTGAGGTATGGTACTATTACACTGATATGAAAGCTTATGATGGAGCGATCACAGATGATGAACTAACACCAGTAGTATTTGAAAATGATAAGTTAATTGGTTGGGGTCAAAGTTTTCTAAATGATACTGTTCAAAGATATGAAATAAGGCTGCGTTGAGTTTTTAACCATTTATGTAGGCAGTTAAACTCTTTTGACAAACTTATATTACTAATGACTGGATGAAATATCTCATATTACGAATAATTATTAAATACAAAATGATATTACTTCTTAGAGCGAACCGCTGGAAAAATTAACTTCATGCATTTTAATATTTGGCGATAAAGTGTTCTTTTTAATGGCGATTCTTTGAATCGCCTTTTTATTTTTAGCTTGCTTAATTTGAAAATGATTCAAAGATTTATATTGAATAAATAAATTCTAATTATGAAAAAAATATTCTTATTCTTAATACTATTTAATTTTTTAAGCTTCGCTCAAAATAGTGATTTTGATTCCCGTGTTAATGCCGGCATTAAACAAATCTATAACATCAAATTTGATGATGCAGAAAAAACTTTTAGAAATTTAATTGCTGATTATCCTGATCATCCTTCAGGAAGATTTTTTCTTGCAATGATAGACTGGTGGAAAATTCTACTTGATTTAGATAATGAAGAATACGATGACATTTTCTTCCAGAAGCTTGAAGATGTCATTTATCAATGTGATGAGTTATTAAAAGAAGATAAAAGTAATGTTGATGCGCTTTTCTTTAAAGGCGGTGCAATT
>JALHTS010000097.1 GCA_022865965.1 Ignavibacteriaceae bacterium | reverse complement strand
CATTAGAAAAATATCGGCACCTGCTTCAATAAGGTGTGCCAGATCATCATTAAATCCTAAATAACTAGCAAATTTTTTGCTGTATTTTGAACTCATTTTTTCAAAGAACTGATGGTATTTTGATTCACCTGTTCCAAGAACAATAAGTTTTATATTTAATTTCATCAAATCAGGAAATGCTTTTTGAACTAAATCAATACCTTTTGAATCGAATAGTCTTGAGATAATACCAATAATTGGAACATCTGGTTCGTGACTAAAACCGAATCTTTCAGAAAGATCTTTTTTATTATTGTACTTATCCTCAAAATTTTTGATTGAGTATTTTTGAGGAATCAGTTTATCTTTTTCGGGATTCCATACTTTGGTGTCTATTCCATTGACTATGCCAAAAAGATCACCTTTACGTTTAGCAAGAACATCCTTTAATCCTTCACCTAATTCGGTAATAGTTCTGATTTCATTTGCATAAGTTTCACTAACAGTATTGATAGCATCAGCATAAAGAAGAGCTCCCTTCATAAAGTTAATTTTTCCTTTATGAATTAATCCTTTTTCAGAATTTAATTCATCCGGCAATCCAAGTTTGTGAAATGAAGATTTAGGAAATTCTCCCTGAAAAGCAAGGTTGTGAATTGTGAACAAAGTATTAAACTTATCAAATCCAGGTTCATTTTTGTAAATAGTTTTAAGATAAATCGGAACAAGTCCAGTTTGCCAATCATTACAATGGATAATATCCGGAATCCAACCAAGCTTAATAATTAACTCCATAACTGCACGATTAAGCAAGATAAATCTCTCATCATTATCTGAATAATCTTTTCCGGTTTTCGGATCAGTGTATAAACTATTTTTGTCTCCGAAATATTCCTGGTTCTCAAGAAAATATATCTGTACTCTTACTCGTTGACCGGGAAGGAAGCAAGATTTCAGTGAGAAAATAACTTCTTTCTCACCAATCTTTATCTGAAGATCTTTCAGTCTTACTATCTCGTGAATTTTAAATTTTCTTTCATCAACTGCGCCATATTTGGGAATTACAAGTCTAACCTCGTGACCCATTTCAGAAAGCATTTGAGGAAGTGCTGCGGAAACATCTGCTAAACCACCGGTTTTTACGAATGGGACTACTTCAGATGTTACGAAGAGAATCTTTAATTTTTTGGCTGCCATTGTTAAATCTTTTATAAATGAATATGTAAAAATACGAATAAATGATATTTTACTCAAAAAAACTTAACTTTAAAGTTATAGGACAATATTATTTGTAAAATGGAGATTTTAAGCCAAAATGAAGAGATTATTAGAGATCAACTTAGTTTTGATTAAAGCAAACTTGCTTTTCTTAATTTTGTCATTATTTTTTTTAGCGGGATGTGGGGCTGTTTCTACTTCAGAACGCTATGAGTCGAGTGAAACAAGTAAGGATAAAGTTGAAATAAAAGATGGAGAATTGAAGGAAACTTTTGACCTTAAACCATATCGCCCTGAATTAAATTTGGAAGAAAATGAATTTGAAACCGAAATTTACTCGGAAAAATCCGGTGCCTGGTATGAATATGATTTTAAATCGGAATCAAATAAAAAAATTGTTGGGACGGAAGACGGATATCGTGTTCAGGTTATTGCAACCGATAATCTTGATGAGGCCAACAGAATTAACAGTGAGGTAAGCTCACAAATTCACAATCAAAGAACTTATGTTAATTTTGAACCGCCATTTTATAAAGTTAAAGTTGGTGATTTTAATGAATTATCAGAAGCAAATGATATGAGATTCAGACTCAGCCAAACAGGTTATACGGAATCTAAAGTTGTAAGAGAAACAATAAATATTTTTGAATAATGCAAACACTGTTAATAAATCCCGAACAAATTGTTACCGTAAATACAAACGGTAAAAATGAAAAACGAAAAGATGAACTTTCCAAACTTGATGTTCTTGCAGATCATTCCATTCTTATTGAAGATGGGAAAATTGCGGATTTAATTTCAAATAATTCTTTATCTAAATATCAAACAACAGAAAAAATTGATCTGAAAAATAAAATCGTGCTTCCCGGTTTAATCGAATGCCACACTCATACTGCCTTTGCCGGATCAAGAGCTGATGAATTCAGACAAAAGCTTACGGGAGTGCATTACGAAGAGATTGCAAAAAAAGGTGGTGGAATTTGGACAACTGTAAAAGCTGTTAGAGAAACTTCACTTCATTCATTGGTTGAAATAATTAAACCACGAGTAAAAGAATTTATTCGTCAGGGTATAACAACTCTTGAAATAAAAAGCGGTTACGGATTAGATTTTGAAAATGAGATTAAACTTCTTAACGCAATACGAGTTATTGATGAACTTTATGCAATAGATATTATTCCGACTTTTCTCGGCGCACATACTTATCCTCCCGAATTCAAAAATGATCATCAATCTTATCTTGATGAAATAACAAATAAAATGCTTCCTTACATTGCTAAAAACAAACTTGCAGAATTTTGTGATGCATTTTGTGAAAAGACAGCATTCTCTGCTCAAGAAGTTGATCTTGTATTTTCAAAAGCAAAAGAACTTGGGCTGGGCATTAAACTCCATACAGATCAGTTTAACAGTATTGGCGGAATTGGTATTGCACTCGACCATAATGCCACAAGTGTTGATCATCTCGAAGGAATTGAAGAATCTGATGTATATAAATTATCTGACAAAGATATAGTTTGTGATTTACTGCCCGGCGTATCATTCTTCCTCAATTACCAATATGCTCCTGCTAGAAAACTAATCGACAACGGAGCACTTGTTGCTTTATCAACAGATTACAATCCGGGATCTTCACACATAAACAACATTCATTTAATTATGAGTCTTGCTGCACTGAAAATGGGAATGACAATTGAAGAAACGATAAGTGCAGTAACAATTAATTCTGCAAAATCTGTCAATCGCAATAAAACTACCGGAAGCATTGAAATTGGTAAAGATGCAGACTTTGCTGTTTTTAATACAAAAGAATATCCCGATATAGTTTATAATGTTGGAAGAAATTTGAATTATATGACAATTAAACGAGGCAGAGTCATTTATCATGCTGAATGATTATTTATCGTTCTTCTTTATTTGATCTCAAACAGTATATCTGTAATACTCCAGCGTGGTTTTAATTCTAAAGTATCTTTATAAACAAAAAATCGTTCTGAATTTTCTAGCGGTGAAGGATAGCCGTAATCATATTTTTTATTCTGATTTGTGTCATAAAATCCCCATAATAAATATTTACCTGCATCAATTCGTTCAAAACTAAACTCTAATTTTGCATTAACTATTGTTTGATATTGTATTAGATCAGATGCACTGCTTTGAAGAATCAAAATAAAATCTTGTAAAGACTCGGCTTTAACTTTACCTGATACTCCAGTAAATTCAAGTCCGCTGATCGTTCTGATCCTATAGACAATAGTTGTATCACTAAAATTTCCGGATGCATCTTGAAATTGAGCAAGATTAATATTTATCAGATAATCTTTATCTGTCTGTAAATCTCTTGCAGAAATAACTTCTAACGTTGCATCATCAGGATAATTAAGATTGAACGGAATGCTATTCCCTAAAGTATCTGTAAAAGAAATTGCATTATTTATGTTATCTCTGTTATATGCATCGTCGAAATAAAAACGTATAACTGGATTCTTGAAATCGAGCTTTCTAAGATCAGCAGGAAAAGTTTTAAATATCTTCATTGCTGATGTATCGACTCTTTCCGAAACAGTTAATGATGCATAATCATCAGTATAAAGATTACCTGCTTTATCAATTAGTCTGTCAACACGCAGAAATAATAAATTTTGATAAGGAATATTTTCATCTGTAACAACCACAAGTTCTTCTGGTTTGGTTTTTCCTTTGAATGCGTATAAAACTCCAAACTCAATATTTTCTGTTGAATCTATTATAGAAAAATTATAAGATGAAATAACAGTTGAGTCAATTGGTCTAGAGACAGTAACTAAGATATGGCGCTTATCTGTCATCACTGCGCTGATAAGTCTTGGTTTTGAAGTATCGGCAGACATTAAAAAGAAATTCAAGCCCATAAAAGTTGAATCGTTACCTTTCAGGGGAATATCTGTAAAAGGAATTCCAATTTTATCCGTCATGGATTGAAATAACATATCTCTTAACTGATCTTTAACGGCGAATACTCTGTAATTATCTTCAGCAAGTCCGTTTAAAGAAAAACCGCCATCTTTCCCAACCTGAGATACATAATCAGGTTTAAGATTTAGATAATCAGTCGTATCATCGGAGACTCTGTAGGCAAATATAAGAACCCCATCAGCTTCTTTGTCGTGCACTTTTCCAGAAACACTTCTTCTGTCAATCTTATCTCCTGTTGCAAAAGAAAAATTTAAGGACTGTACCATACGGTTTTTGTTATTCAGATCAACTACATCAGTACCGATTGTAACAACATAAGTGAAATCTTCTCTTAAATCTTTGGGAAAAGTAACAGTTACGCTTCTTCCTGTCCAGCTAATATCAAGTTCACCTTCAATGGTGGGAGAAATAAAAATTGCTTCTTTAAAGCTTCTTTTATCAACATACTCAGAAAATCTGAGTTCAAAATAATCGTCTGAAAAGTTAATGGTTCCGTTTTCAGGATAAACAGAAATTATTTCAGGAGGAGTTGTATCAACATCTCCGCCGCCGGGAGGTAATTGATTTGCACAGTTTGATAAAAAGAATAAAATCAATAATACTAATGCAAATTTTATTTTATTTGTTGAGATCTTAACCATTTCCTGTATTCTCTTACATACTTTAAATGTTCGGAATAAGTGCGTGCAAATTTATGTCCGCCATTTACGCTGGCTACAAAATACAAATAATTATGCTTTTCCGGATATAATACTGCAAGTATCGGATTTTTACCTGGATTATTTATTGGGCCTGGTGGAAGTCCGGCATACTTATAAGTGTTATAGGGTGACTCAATATTCAAATCCTTATATAATAATCTTCTCCAACCACCCGGTAATAGGTATTGAATAGTTGGATCAGCTTGAAGCCTCATTCGAAATTTTAATCTGTTATAATAAACACCAGCAATGCGCGGCATTTCTTCAACACGGTGCGTCTCACCTTTTACAATTGAAGCAAGAGTTATAACTTGATGTATTGATAACCCGATTTCTTTTGCTCGAGATTTTAATGTATCGTTCCAAAAATCATTAAACCCCTGAAAAAATATTTTTATTACTTCTTCAGGAGAACTTCTTTCATAAATTTTATAATTACCCGGAAATAAATAACCTTCCATTGTTGGATGTTCTAATCCAAGTGATTTTATAAACTCAGGATTTCGAGCAGTATTAGCAAAGGCAGCACTATCAACTCTAAGATCTCTTCTTACTTTTGCTGATAGCCATTTAATAGTTTGTCCATCATTAACTCTGATGTTTCTTAAAAAATCTGCCGGACCATAAATAAAAAGATCGAGCAATTCCAGATAGCTTAGTCCATTTGGAATATTATAACGAGCAGCTTTAATATTTTTTTCTGCACCGTAAATAAATGCAGCAATTCTAAAATTTGTTTTACTTGGAATGACATTAAGATTTATCAATCTGTTTGCAACAGTGATAAATGATTCGCCATCCTTAATTTCAAAAATTATTGCTTCGTCTGCAGAATAATAATTTGAAGTGAAAAAAGTACAGTAACCTAAACTGATTATAGATGTGAATACGACTAATATTGCTACTATTTCTTTTTTAGTGAATAATTTTTTCAAATTATATATTATATGATTGATTGGATTTTATAATTTAATTTTTCGCTGAACTGCCCGTGATTCATCAATAATTCTTTCGAATATTCTTTTTGCGTGAATTCTTAACTCATCATCGACAACCATTGATGTAATTCGGTTTAGAATTTCTTTTTCACGCACAGGAGTATATGATTCCACTGATAATTCTTTTTTCAACTTGCCGATTAACATTGATTTTTCAAGTCTTTCTATTAACAGAGATATAATTTTATCATCAAGCAGGTTAACTTCATCACGAAGTTTTTTCAGTTTGTTTTCTGTTCTCATTTTTAATTCAAACTCTTAAAATGATTTGGTGTAAAGAATGAAAGATATCTCATAATAACCAGCAGGATAAAATAAATTAAGATTATCCAGATTTCTATTTTGCTAAATAAACTTTTTAAACTGGTTTTCAGAAAGTGATTACTTAATTCTTTAAAATATTGAATATTTTGAATTCTTTAATTGCAAATTTAACCATTTTACCACTTTTAACAATTCTTGATTAAAATGAAATATTTATTGTTTATCAATATATATTTCTTGACTAACGGCTAATTTTTTATTAAATTTCTTTTGGATAAAATCTATTAACTAATTTAAGGAAACGTGCTATGAAATCATTAAATGAAAAACGGGCTGTAAAATACACATTTCTTTTATTTGATTTATTTAAAAAAATATTCCCACTTTTTATAATATCATATATAGGCAGCCTGTATTTAAGTACTACAATGCCAAATAAATTTAAAATAAGTCTTTACGATTATTTTAGGATTTTTAGGAATAACAATGCAATGTTGAATTCCAATGATTCACTCCTAATGATTGTAATCATTTTAATTAATATAATATTTTTGATCAGTATTTATTTTGTGTTAATTAGACTAACAAGTTTTACTAAAAACGTTTTTGAAAATAAACCGTTTATCGAAGAAAATGGTAGGTATCTTAAACAGGTAGGAATAATTGCTGCAATACTCACTATAATTTTCCATTTGTCTACTATCTTGATTAATCCCGCAATGGACCAATTACCATTGTCTAAGTTATTACTTCTAATAACTAAGGCTTTTTTCGTGCTAAGTATAGTATTTAATCCATATTTAATACTCAGTCTATTTATTTATGCTTTAGGTGAAATTATAATACATGCGGCAAGACTGAAACAAGAAAATGATTTGACAATTTGAGGTTCATTATGATAAGAATAAATCTTGATGTGATGATGGCGAAAAGAAAAATATCTTTAACAGAACTAGCTGAAAAAGTTGGAATAACAATGGCTAATCTTTCTATTCTCAAAACTGAAAAAGCCAAGGCGATAAGGTTTACTACACTAGATTCAATTTGTAGAATTCTTGAATGTCAGCCGGGAGATATTTTAGAGTATAGAGAAAAGTCTTAAAAATTATTTTGCCATCTCCAGAAAATGATTTTGAATTAAACCCGGAAACGGTTTGCTTTCAAGTGTATCTCTGATTCCAGCTTCGTATAGTGATTGACCACGAAATGCAATCATTGCAGCATTATCACCGCAATATTCTAACGACGGAATAACAAGTTTCAATTTATATTTTTCTGCAAGTGATGATGCTGAATCTCTTAAT
>JALHTS010000670.1 GCA_022865965.1 Ignavibacteriaceae bacterium | reverse complement strand
AATAATATTGTGAGTGAAGTGCAATTAATTTCGATTCATTTTCTGAAATGTTTTCCGCTAAATGCAACTGATAATTTTCTGTGAGCAATTTTTCAGGAAGTAAATTATCAAGTCTGGAATAGTTTGTTGAAAAACCAATAATAGGCGATATGAAGAAAAATATTAAAGCAACAATGATAATTAAGAATGAGTTTCTTAATCTTTTACTTTTCTTTTCATCTTTACCAATCAACAATATAATAAGTGAAGCATAGATAATATTTATCAACCTGTAAACAATTAATTTAAGTTCTACACTCATTCCCTCATCATAGATTGATCCCGGAAAATATGCTATTAAGGGATTATAAAAATATATCTGAGGATAAAAATAAATTTCAAGAACAGGTATTAATGTGATTATTAAGATTAATAAGAAAAAGAATATTATTCTAAACTTATCGGTCATATAAATAATAAAAATTCCTGTTGCAAAACCGATTAGTAATGATGGAATAGTGATGGTAAAATAAAATGAAATTCCATCCCAAAATGAACAAAACCCTGTAATCAAAGAAGAAACGACACTAATAATTAAAGGTAATAAAACAAAAACTGATACGATTAAAAAAAATGAGCCTGAAAAGGATGGATTCTTCTGAATCCATATTATTGTAAATAAACCGATTATTATAGTATTCAATAACGAGTTAAGTGCTGAGTATTCATAACCCAGCACATTTGTAAGCGGATACTGTAATAAAATAAGATTGAAAGAAATTAATATAATAGTAAAGAATAAAATTGCCAGTTTGATTGATAATAATTCTTTTAATGAAATATTTTTTGAAAATCTGATCATATAATTAATTGAATGAAGTATTTTACATGAGCACTGGATGAGATATTAAAAGAAACAACATTATTAATTTATTATACCTGGCTCCTCACGGAATTTTATTCGAGAGAATAATAAGTGTAAAATAATTCAAAAGTGTTATTGATTAATATTGATTAGTAATTAAAGTCCCATTACTACCTGCAATAAATATTTTTCTATCATTGGATTTCTGTACATAACTTAAAGTTGAGAATGTGCCGCTTTGTATTTTTTCCCACTTCAGACCATTGTCAAAACTTTGGAAAATTTCTCCTTTGTTACAGATTGCTAAGACAAGTCTTTCATCTACAAAAAATACTTTATTGAATGCTGACACCGATTTAGAATTAACTAAATTCCAATTTGATCCACCATCTTCTGTCCTAAGAATTGATCCGCCACCGCCCACAATCAAACCAATTTTATCATTGGCAAATGAGATTGAGCGAAGATAATCATCAGTTACTTTTTCTTTCTTACTCCAGGTTTTTCCACCATCTTTTGTTTGCATTATTAATCCATTCCATCCTGTTATAAATCCTTTTAAGGGATCGATGAAATGAATATCATAAATAATATTCTTTGAAGGTTTACTTCGTTTAGACCACGTTCTACCATAATCATTACTAGTTAAAATTGACCCCTTTGAGCCGACGCTATAAAGAATATCTCCTATAAACTTTATGCTAAACAAAGATTCAGCGGTATTTGATTTTTGACTTTTCCAGGTTTTGCCATTGTCAGATGAAATAATTACTAATCCTTTCTCACCAACCGCAACAAATTTATTATTACGCAAAGATGTTACAGCATAAATGCTTGATCTTGTACTGGAGATAACTTTACTCCATGATTTCCCTTGGTCTGAGCTTCTAACAATCAATCCGTTGTTGCCGAAAAGAAATATCTGATTATCATTCAGCAAAATTGCATTGATATTTTCATTCGTACCAATATTAATTTTTTGCCAATCGGATTTTATTGATGATAATGGTCCCGTACTAATACTCAGATCATCCTTCTTAGCAAGTTCTTTCTTTTCTTGTTCAACCAGGTATTCCGTAACTGCTTTAAAGGAAAATATTAATAAAGAAATAAAGACTAAAAAAAGAAAAATATTAAAAATCCGTTTGCCAATTGTTGGTTTCTTCATTGGTGAAATAATTTCAATATGACTTTGCGATTTATAATCTTTATCAGTCAAAGTAGGAAGAGAAGATTCCAGATTTTCGAGTTCGTATATAAAATCTGTACAAAAATTATAATTACCGGAAATTGCTTTATTCATGGTTCTTAATATAATTTCATCAACTTCGAATGGTATTTCAGGAAAGTCTTGAGAAAGCGGAACAGGTATACTGTTTAGATGAGCATCCAGAATATCATACTCATTCTGAAAGTCATAAGGTACTTTTCCACTTATCATTTCATAGAAAGTTATTCCGAGAGAGTATAAGTCGCTTTTAATTGTAGAATCATATCCTTTTATTTGCTCAGGACTCATATAAAGAATTGTTCCAACTTTAGCCCCTGTTCTTGTAAGAGACATAGATTCATTTACAGATTTAGCAATGCCAAAATCAGTAATTTTAACGACACCTTTTGAGTCGATAATAATGTTGGATGGTTTTAAATCACGGTGAATAAAACCTTCGGAATGAGCATATGCAGTTCCTATAAGAACCTGTTTCATTATTTGAATCGAATCATTAAGACTAAGTCTGCCGTATTCTCTTAAATATTCTTCAACAGTCTTACCTTCGATGTACTCCATAACAAAACCGAGGAAATCTTTAGCCTCTACAAATCCATAAACAGAAACAATATTTGGATTTGAAAGTTTTGCCTGATTTTTGGCTTCTCTTTTGAATCGTTCAATAAAACGCGGATTTCTGGTTTGCTGGGGGTTAAGAACTTTAATTGCAGTATATCTGTCAAGTTTTATATCTAAAGCTTTATAAACAGTTCCCATTCCTCCCTCACCGAGAAGAGAAACCATCTTATAATTCTCAACAATTCGTCCAAGCATTAGTCACTCTCAATATAGATGAACGAAAAGTCGTCTGCAGCACCTCTATTTCTGATAACAGATGATATGTTTTCTGAAATTGTCTCGCAATCACTGTCCTTTAGAATATTTGCAATTTCTTGATCAGACAAAAGGCTTGTTACACCATCGGAGCAAATAAAAAATTTGTTCTTATCATATTCATTTAACTTTAATTTTAACAAGTCAGCTTCAATAAATCTCTTATCACCAATAACCTTCAACACAACATTTTTTTGCGGATGGTTTTCTGCTTCTTTAAAAGTAAGAAATCCTTCATCAAGTAATTTCTGAACTAACGAATGATCTTTAGTCAATTGTTTGAGATGCCCATTCTTCAAATGATAAATGCGTGAGTCACCAACATGTGCTAAATAGGCCATGTTAGATTTCAGAAAAAAAATCTCAGTAGTAGTAGCCATTTTTTTTAGTTCCGGTTTTCCTTCTGTATGATTATGTATAAACTCATTAGTTTCTAGTATTGCTGTTTTGAGTTTATCCAAATAATCTTCATCAGAATTAGAACTAAAAAATGATAGGATAGATTTTATAGCTAAAACAGAAGCTATTTCACCACCATTCTCACCTCCCATTCCATCACATAAGATAAAAAGCAAACCGCCATCAACCTCTGCAATTTCAATTGCATCCTGATTTACGTTCCTCTTTCTTCCAATCGAAGAATATTTCGTATATCTGTACCCCATAACTTCCCTGTGATTATGATTTAATAATTTAAGTTGCGCATTCATCCATTGCAAAAATAGTGATTATTCATCTTTTTGACACGTATGTTATAGAAAAACCTGTAAAGCATTAATTCATTTATTTGCTTAGCGTTTGCTGTAAAATTATATTTGTTTTTCATTTTTCAAATATTTATACTATAAAATTATTAGCGCGAGAATGGCGGAATTTGGCAGACGCGCTAGACTTAGGATCTAGTACCGAGAGGTGTCGGGGTTCGAGTCCCCGTTCTCGCACTCTTTTTACATTGTCAATCACTCAGAGGTAAATGTGGAATTTAATGTTGTTGATATTTCATCTTCAGAAAAAGAAATAGAAATAAAGCTTATTTATGACGAAATTAAAGAAGACTTAGAAAAGGAAATAAAAAAAGAATCTAAAAAAGTTCAGATTCCAGGTTTCAGAAAAGGTAAAGTGCCCGTTAATATGGTTAAAAAATTCTACGGCGATGCGCTTGATTATGAAGCTTCTGAAAAAGTTGCAAATAGCTGGTTCTGGAAAGCTGCTGAAGAAAAAGATTTGAAACCAATCGGACGACCTTCTATAACCGATTTACAGTTCGAACCGGGCAAAGACCTTTCATTCAAAGTTAAGTTTGAAGTTGTACCTTCTCTTGAATTAAAAGATTATAAAAATCTTACTTTCGAAATTCCTGAGCTTATAGTAAAAGATGAAGATGTTGAAAAAGAAATCACCTACATTCTTGAATCCAAAAGTACAACAGAAATAATTGATGTTGTTGGTGACGACAATAATTATATAATTGATGTTGAGGCGACTAGAATAGATAAAGAAGGTAATCCTTTTGAAGGTTCACAACCTGAAAAATTCCATTTACATCTGAATGATGAAAAAGTCCAGCCGGAAATAAAAGAAAAAGCTAAAGGGAAAAAAGTTGGTGATACTTTTGAATTCTCATTTAAAAATGAAAATGAAATAGCTAAAGAATCAGGTGAAATAGAAAAAGTAAATGAGGAGTTTAGTTACAAATTCAATATACTGGAAATTAAAAAAAATATTTTGCCAGAATTAACTGAAGAGTTCATTAAGAATGTCACAAAAGGTAAATCAACTAACGAGAACGAACTCAGAGATTCAATTAAAAAAGATATTCAAAATTATTATGATGAAAGAATGGATGAGATTATCAGAGGTAAATTAATTTCTGCAATAGTTAAGAATAATGATTTCGTCCCTCCTTCAAGCTTAGTTGCAAATGTTCTTGACGAATATATTAAAAGCGAAGAGGAACAGGCAAAGAAAAACAAGAACAAGAATTTTAATAAAGAAACAGCAAAACAAAGGTTATTAAAACCTGCCGAGAATGAAGTTAAATGGTATTTGATAAGAAATCAAATTATCAAAGAGGATAATATTGAAGTCGCCGAGCCGGAACTTATGGAATTAGCCCAGAAGGATAGTGAAAAAACCGGTATTGCAATTGACAAACTTCTAAACTTTTATAAATCATCAAATCAATCAGAGAGATTATTGGATAAAAAACTTTTTGATTTTCTGAAATCAAATAATAATATCTCAAAAGTTCATCCGGATAAATTCAATAAGAAAGTTGAGGCAAAAAATGAATAAGTATCCTGAATTTTATAATCAATTAGTTCCGTATGTAATAGAACAAACTGGTAGAGGTGAACGTGGAATGGATATTTATTCTCGTTTACTTCGTGAGAGAATTGTTTTTATCGGCACACCAATAGATGATCACATTGCAAGCCTGACAATTGCACAGCTCATATTTCTTGAAGCAGAAGATTCTGATAAAGATATTAGTTTATACATTAATTCACCTGGAGGAAGTGTAACATCGGGATTAGCTATTTACGACACTATGAAATTTATTAAACCTAATGTCGCAACTATTTGTGTGGGTATGGCTGCAAGTATGGCTGCAATAATACTTGCTGGAGGAACTGCTGGGAAAAGATCAGCTCTACCACATTCTAAAATTATGATACATCAGCCATGGATTGGCGGTTTGCAGGGGCAGACTACAGATATTGAAATTCACGCAAAAGAAATGTTGAAAACTAGAGATACGCTTTATTCTATTCTTGCTGAGAATACCGGAAAATCAGTTGAACAGATAAGCAAGGATTGTGACCGAGATTATTTTTTAACTTCAGCAGAAGCAAAAGATTATAAGATTCTTGATAATATAATCGAGAAACGAATTCACGAAAAGAAATAAAATAATTCTGTTCCAGGGTTGATTAATAAATGATTTGAAGTGTATTAGTCAACCCTTTTAATTTCCAGCCAGCCTTATTTCAAATTGATTTCTTAACTTTTTATCACCAAGAATATTTATGATTTACAGTTATCAGCAAATGAAAAAATATTTTCCGATTTATAAATTGATTTTATTTCTGCTAATAATATCAAACAGTGTCTTATTTCCTCAAACAACAAAGCCCGATAAGTTAAGTAAATACAATCAATACCTTGATAAATATTATGTGATAAAAAATGTCCCTTCAATTTCAGCAGGTATTTTAGCAGGAGACTCAATACTCTGGCTTGATTCCCGGGGATTTTCAGATATCGAAAATTCTGTTCCGGCTACATCAAATTCATTATACAGAATAGCCTCTATCTCAAAACCAATAACTGCCGTAGCAATAATGCAGCTTTGGGAAAAAGGATTATTAAATCTTGATGATGATGTTAGAAAGTATGTTCCTTACTTTCCAAGAAAAAAATGGACATTCACGATTAGGCAGCTGCTTAATCATACTTCCGGGATAAGATCATACCGAGAAGGAGAATTTCACAATAAGACCAATTATTTAAGTTCCCGTGAAGCTATTAAAGTTTTTGAGAATGATTCGCTCATATTCAAACCCGGATCAGACTATTTATATACAACACTCGGATATACTCTCTTAGATATCATTATTGAAAGTGCTTCTAAAAGACCTTTTGCGGTTTATATTAAAGAAAATATTCTTATTCCTGCTAATATGAATTCAACTTTTATCGACATTCAAAGAGAAATAATTCCGAACAGAGCCCGCGGCTATACAAAAAATTTCTTTAGAAAGCTGGAAAATGCACAACTTGCAGATCTGAGCATTAAGGTTGCGGGTGGAGGATTTCTATCTAATTCGAGGGATCTTTTATTATTCGGAAAGTCAATTTTGAATGGAACTTTGATAAAATCTTCAACTCTTGATTCAATGATTACTCCGACCAGAATCAGCAAAAGTTTTATTAATAATTATGGATTAGGTTTTTCTCTTTCGAATGATCGATCGGACAGAACCTTTTCTCACAGTGGTGTAGGTACGGGTTTTTCAGCAAAGCTTATTATTGATCCTGTTCAAAAAACAGTCGCTGTTCATTTAATAAATATTTCTGACAGGAATCTTGAAAGCCCTGCTGATGAACTGTTAAAAATACTTAATGAAAAAGAATATATACAACCAGGTTTGATAATCTCAGACACTTTAATGATTCATTATTCCATCGGCAGATTGTATCCTGTTTTGTCAAAACTCAATGAAATTGTGGATAATGATTCGTCAGGCTATTCACTGGATCATAATGATATTGCAGGATTTGGAAAGGATTTAGTTCAACAAAAAAATATTTTAGACGCAATAGACTACTTGAAAAAAGTCAATCGAATATTTCCGAATTCATTTCCTATTTTGGTGGCACTTGCTGATGTTTATTTTAATGATGGGAACAAAGGTTTAGCATTAAGAAATTACAGATTGGCAAATCAAATCGACCAAAGAGATAGATATGTTAAAAATATGATAAAAAGGCTTAGCCAATAAAAAAACCCGATGAAAAATTCACCGGGTTTTTTTGTGACCCCAAGGGGATTCGAACCCCTATTACCGCCG
This sequence comes from Ignavibacteriaceae bacterium, assembly GCA_022865965.1. Taxonomy (GTDB): domain Bacteria; phylum Bacteroidota; class Ignavibacteria; order Ignavibacteriales; family Ignavibacteriaceae; genus JAGXRK01. Next base: position 249 of record JALHTS010000670.1, on the reverse strand, counting down.
TGAAAGGGCGAGGTCCTAACCATTAGACGATGGGGCCATTTTTCAATTAAAAATGAACAAAAACAAATTTAATAGTTCTGGGTGAGCGATGGGATTTGAACCCACGGCCTTCTGGGCCACAACCAGATGCTCTAACCAACTGAGCTACGCTCACCATCTATTCAAAAAATCAATTAACAAATTTCAAACCACAAATAAAACTTAAAAATCAATAATCAAGTTCCAATTAAAAATTGATATTTGGTGCTT
>JALHTS010000669.1 GCA_022865965.1 Ignavibacteriaceae bacterium | reverse complement strand
GCTTATAAAGATATGAAGGTAATGAAGGATAAAAAGTTAGCAATTGAAAAAGGATTAATTGTTCCTGATAAACTTGAGGAATTTTGCATAAGCTGTCATAACGATGAAAGCCCAACTTTCGTAAAAATGGACTTTAATGAAGCCTGGAATAAAATTAAACATGATATTCCAAAAGAATAGAAATAATTTTCTTTCTTTATCTCATCTAAAAGATGTAGTTCTTTTTTCATCCTTTTGGGCTATTTCTTTAAAGCAGTTTATTCAATAGTTTTTTCAGGTTAATTAACTTAATGAAAGGAATTACAATGAAAGCAATAATAGCTTTAGTATCGGTCTTTTTGATGTTTGTTCTTGTCGTACCTGCAAATGCAGGTGGAAAAGGTGAACTACAAAAACACTTTAACAATGTTGCTAATAAAGTAAAGGCGACAGAAAACCCCTCCGTGAAGCGTGCGATTCTCGAAGATTCATTTAAGGACATGTCCGAAGCTTTAACCAAAGTTCAAAACTCATTCTTAATCTCTAAAGAAGACAAAGTCGGTATTGATGGCTTAAAAGCTATACTTAAAGAAAACCAGGATGAGCTTGCAGGAATTAATGGTTATGAACGTGTGCCGGATTCGCAGCTTAATAACTTTTCTAATTACGTAGTACAAAATATGGCTCAAGCTGATCAGATGATAACTATCAGTCTTGTTGCTGCAATATTGATTGTTATTCTGCTTGTACTTGTGTTTTAAAATCGCACTACAGGCGGTTATTTAAATGCGAAAACCGAAAAATCAATCGGTCAGGGACACCTCGCAAAGCATTCTCCTGGTAGGGATGAGTTACGTGGTGCTCTCTGTTCTTCTATCCTCATGCAGCCCTAAACTGTCTGTTCTGGAGGAATCTCAAGAGAAAGAGTACGAATCGCTCAAGACGCATTATTCAATCATATTCTTCATACACGGTGATGGTGATTATTTATATTACGATAGCATTGATAACGAGTACAACGCAGATGAAGAAACTGTGATAAATGCAAAAAAGGTTGCAGTGCAGAATCCAAATGCGGAGGTATTTATATTTCACCAAAAGCCAAGAAAACACTTCTTGTTTTTTTTCCCTCGTCGTGATGGAGAGTTCTATTATTATCGAAACGGACGGCTCATCGCAAATGAATTGTATTGGCGCGATAAGGTAAAATCAAACTTCGATCTTGAAGTTGCACTTTATCGGCAATTCCACGTTGTTAATCAGAACAAGTTGATTAATATGTTTCTCTACTTTGGTCACGAAATCCCCGAGTTTGGCGGAACGGGATACAATGAATCATATCGGGAACGAGCATTTACTATCGATGATTTTACGAGTGGGTTGAAAGGTTTCACATCGGATTCTACAATATTCGATCTTACGATACTCTCAACCTGTTTTGGAGGCACACCTTATACTATTGGCAAGCTTGGACCATTTACGCGCACCATTATCGCTTCTCCTGAAAATCTTCATTTATCATATTTCGATCTTTCTCCGTTGGAACGGCTGGATATAAATTTGCAGGATGGGGATATTCATTCTTTTGCAAAAAGATTTGCCCGTCAATCGTTTGATAAACTAACAAGTAATATTCAAACGGCAGTTAGTGTTGCTGTTTACGATGTAGAAAGTGTGCAGGATTTTACAAACTCAGTTCACAATAAATATAATCAAACATTGAATACTCTGAATGGAATGACGAAGGCTAACCTGGCCGCGTTAGAGCATTGCGATTGTGCAGATATTCCTGCTTACCAAAGATTAAAGATGAAAGAAGGGGTAGACGTTTTGTACCGACCAGCAAGGTTTGGAAGATCAAAAAATAAACAGAGCCATTCAGGATGGGAATGTTGGAAGGATTAGAACTAACGCTTTAACCTTTTCATAAAACTAAATAAGTTATAAATCGGATGAGTTGTCTTATTATTACAGATAAATGAGCAAAAAAACATACGCTCCATATAAAATATCAACTTACAATTATTGGTCTAAAAGATGTTGTATCAAATTCAGGTCATTGGTACAAATTAAAAAGTAAAGTTTCTAATTGTTAAAAATTCATTCACAAAACCTTTCTGCCAAATAAATAAAATTTTATTTAGATTTTTTTCTCACTCAAAAGATGTAGCTCCTTTTTCATCCCTTTGCCTTATTTACCCGCATTCCAATTCATTCTATATTGGTCGTAGTCAATAATAGACCAGTAGAGGTCTTAATATTCACCACAACAAATTATTAACCTTAAAGGAGGTTTTTATGAAAATCTATACAAAAGATCCGGCAACTATTTTAATCAGCTGGAGACGCTTCCTCGGAGCGATGCTGGCAGTTGCTCTGATGATGCCTGCCGTCGCCGTTTCTCAATCCTCGCCGGCACCAGTGGATCTCGGAACATCAGGCGATTTCGTTATTCTTGCAAAAACAGGAATATCAACAACAGGAGTTACGTCCATTACAGGAGATATCGGTGTTAGTCCGACTGATCATACTGCTATAACTGGATTTGGATTAATATTGGATGGTTCAGGTACATTTTCAACATCCTCTTTAGTTGTTGGAAGAGTATTTGCTGCAGATTATACTGATCCCACTCCAACTAAGATGACAACAGCTATCAGCGATATGGAGACCGCTTATACAGACGCAGCTGGAAGAACATTGCCGGATTATACTGAACTGTATGCCGGAGATCTTACCGGTCAGACTCTTACTCACGGACTCTATAAATGGAGTAATGGAGTCTTGGTATCTGCAGGTGGTGTCACTATTTCGGGCTCAGCAAGCGATGTTTGGATCTTCCAGATTGCGGGAGATTTAACCTTGGCCAACGGAGCCATTGTTACCCTAATCGGCGGCGCACAAGCTTCCAACATCTTCTGGCAGGTCGCCGGCCAAGTTACCCTTGGAACGACGGCTGACTTTAAAGGAATTATATTGTGTCAAACGTTGATTGATATGCAGACTGGAAGTTCTTTTGATGGCAGAGCACTTGCACAAACTGCAGTTACATTAGACGCCAATATTGTTCCGGTTGAAGATGAAGTTGCTGCACCAAAAACATTTGCTTTAGAGCAAAATTATCCAAACCCGTTTAACCCGTCGACAAAGATTCAATACACAATTGGAAATGCCGGTTTGGTTTCCCTAAAGATTTATAATTTGCTTGGTAAAGAAGTTGTTACGCTTGTAAATACATACCAGAATGCTGGCAGCTACACCGTGCTATTCAATACTAACGAAGGAACACTCAATCTTGCGAGCGGTGTGTACTTCTACCGTCTGGAAGCTGAATCCTTCGTATCAATTAAGAAGTTGGTGCTTTTAAAGTAAATGCCTTTTCCGATCCCCCAAGGTCCGGGGGATTGGGATTGTTTAAAAAGTCAGTAATATTTTTTTTGCAACAAATAAAATCTAAGTCGGATTATTTACT
>JALHTS010000668.1 GCA_022865965.1 Ignavibacteriaceae bacterium | reverse complement strand
TGTATGAAATTGAAGACCGGGATCTGCACAAGCCCAGGCAGAATTTGCTATATCATTCCACAAATGTCTTGCTTTTAGGGTTTTACAAGGCTTTGGATTTCTTGCTTCTTTTTTAGCTTTTCTTTTTTCAATTCTCCAACAAAGATTCCAATCGCTGTCATTAATAACTGCATTCATGAACTCATTAGTAACACGAACTGAATTATTGGAATTCTGACCTGAGACGGTAACATAAGCTTCAGAGTTCCAATCAGTATTATAAATAGGAAACTCAATTGTCTTAAATCCCATTTTAGCTAATTGAATTACGCGTTCAATATAGTTATTTGGAATTTCTACTTTTCTTGCTTCGAGTACTGCGTGCTTCAATTTATTATTAAGCTGTTTATTAAATCTGTCATTTTCAGGATGCTCATCATAACAAGCTTTCATTACAGCATTAAGATGTTTGCTGGTTAATTTTGAACCGGCTACAAGAGCAGCGACTTTTTGTTCTTCAACAACTTTCCAATTAATATATTCTTCAATGTCCGGATGATCCATATCCAGCGTTACCATTTTAGCGGCTCGACGGGTAGTTCCACCTGATTTTATAGCACCGGCAGATCTGTCGCCAATTTTTAAGAATGACATTAATCCGGATGATTTACCGCCACCGCTTAATGGTTCATTTGATCCTCTTAATTCTGAAAAATTAGAACCTGTTCCTGAACCATATTTAAATAATCTTGCTTCACGAACCCACAGGTCCATTATTCCGCCCTCATTCACAAGGTCATCGGTTACGGACTGAATAAAACAAGCGTGAGGCTGTGGATGAGTATATGCGTCAGTTGAAGTGACTAATTCACCGCTCTGATAATCGATATAAAAATGTCCTTGAGATGGACCGGTAATTCCATAAGCCCAGTTGAGTCCGGTATTAAACCATTGAGGACTATTAGGTGCGCACATTTGATTAGCCAGCATATAGGCTAATTCATCATAAAAAGCTTTTGCGTCCTCTTCACTGTCAAAATAATTAGCTTTCCAGCCCCAATATGTCCAGGTTCCTGCTAAACGATGAAATACTTGCTTCGAATCTGTTTCGGATGTTGATCTATCGTTTTCGGGCAACTGACTTAAACTTTCTGCATCTGCAGTAGAAGGTTGAAGCCAGGTTGGAACACCTTTTTCTTTAACTTTTTTAAGTAATTTTGGTATGCCAGCTTTTCTAAAATATTTTTGTGCGACTATATCAGTTGCAACTTGTGACCAATTTTTAGGTACTGAAACATTTTCCATTTTAAAAACTATTGAACCATCGGGATTTCTAATTTCCGAAGTTCGTTTTACAAATTCAAAAGAAGCAAAAGGATCAGTTCCGGCTTGGGTAAATAGTCTGGTTATTTTCATTCAGTTCTCCTAATGACAGGGGCAATATTTACTGTAAAATTATTTAAGATATGTCGACTAAAAAACAAAGCGTTGGCTTGAAATTTTTTAAGGTTGTTTATGCCTTAATTTTAATCCCAAACTCAAACTAAAAAAAAAATATTATAATTGAAATAGATTGTATGAACTCGAGAAAATAAATTTTTTGCTCAAAAAAAAAGAGGGCAATTTTAAGGCTAAATAATCAAAAATCAAAATTAATTTTTATGGATTGATAGAATTTTTATAAATATTTTTTAGCACTCAATCAGTAATTACTGCCACTCATAAATTATGTCTTCAAAAGCAACTTTATTTAAGCTATTTTAGTTATAATAATACAAGCAAAATAAATTTATAAGGATAAAGATTTGAATCCTGAAAAAATAATTGAGATAACAAACCTGACTAAAGATTTCAAGGAAGTTAAAGCGGTAAATAATCTTAACCTTAATGTTTACAGAGGTGATGTATTTGGATTTTTAGGTCCGAATGGAGCGGGAAAAAGCACAACTATAAGAATGCTTCTTTCGTTGATTCGCCCTAGTCAAGGAAGTATCAAAATATTTGATAAGTCTCTTACGCAAAATAGAATTGAGATACTCAAAAATGTTGGCGCTATCGTCGAAAAACCTGATTTTTATGGAAATTTAAGCGCTTATAAAAACCTTGAAATATTAGGTAGAATTTCAAGTAAAGAAATTAGCAGAAAACGGATTATGGAGATGCTTGAACTTGTAGGTTTAGATAAACGTGCAAAAAGCAAAGTAAAAACCTATTCTCATGGAATGAAACAGAGACTTGGAATTGCTCAAGCTCTATTGCATGATCCTGATCTTATCATTCTTGATGAACCAACAACAGGATTAGATCCGCAAGGGATGAAAGAAATTCGTGACCTGATTTTACAACTAAGTAAAGATCAGAAAAAAACTATTTTCCTTTCATCTCATATTCTTCAC
>JALHTS010000667.1 GCA_022865965.1 Ignavibacteriaceae bacterium | reverse complement strand
ATATAGTTTTGCCTGAAGTTCTCTTAAAAGTTTTACATTTTCTTTTAATTGTTCTTTTGCTTCCTTCTTCGAATGAAAACCCGCAGTATATCCTGTGTCAAATTTTCCTAATTCTAAATTCGAATTCGGTTTGACTAAAAAACGGCTTAGTTTCATTTTTTTCCTCAATTAAAATTCTACTTAAATAAACTTAAGAATTATTTATGAAAGATGGGTAAGGAAGTCTGAGGATAGAAGTCTAAAGCCAGAATAAATGATTACAATCTTACTGTATAACTTACCTCACCCAACATAACTATAATCCAGTCATTCTGGCTCGTTCCGGCAGAACGGAGTTCTGACGAACTTGTCCAGAATCTGAAATATACTCTTAACTCAAAGATTCCGGACTCATTTCATTCGCCGGAATGACATCTTGCGAAATGTGAGTTTATAATTACTATCCAGGCAAATATTCTTTATCCCTAATTGTTAGTTCTAACAGAACGTGTATTAAGCTTTCAGCATTCAAACACAGTTATTTTATCATTTCACATTTCTTTAATACAAAACATATAAATATATTTTAGTGGCAAATATTAAGAGTATCTAATTGTTTCTCGTTATCGATATTTATAATTTTAGTTCTAAAATCTAAGAAAAAATTGATTTCCAACGAAAATATGTTCTAATCATAGTTTTTTAATGAACATTAGCACTGTTTTAAACTTGGTTTAATTGTTGAAGTAAAGAATTATGTACATCCATTGACGCCCGTGAAAAAAAAGATATATAATCTTAAAATTAAATTGAAGATAAAAAATCGAATACGTCTTTTCGCAATATTTTTTTTACTGATCATATATAACTTCCCCTTGACTTCTATTGCTCAACCAAATACTGTTAAAACAAATATAGAAATATGTAACCATCCTAAAATTGAATGGATAAAAGAGATATCTTCCGAATCAATCAACAATTCAGATAAGGGATTTTTTAAATCTCTTCTTGATTTCATTATTGGTAATGATGAATTATTAATTTTAAAACCTTTTAATTTAGTTACTGATTTCGAAGAGACGATATATTTTATTGATCAGGATAATAAAAATATTCTGAAATATTCTTCCGCGGAAAATGAGATAGTTCCTTTACTAGATGACGATATCATATTAAAATCACCGGTTGGAATGTGTTTAAGTGAAAAAAATCTGGTGATCACAGACTCAGAACTGAATGAAATTTATATACATAATCTGGATGATAACGAAACTTCAATCCTAAATTCATCACTGGAACAACCTACGGGTATTATTTATCTGGAAGACGTTCAGGAATTTTGGGTTTGTGAAACAAAGCAACATCGTATTGTCCGATTGAATATAGATGGTCAGTCCATTGGCAACATTGGTGTAAGAGGATTGGGGGAAGGACAATTTAACTTTCCCACATTTATCTGGACTGATGGAAATGGTAATATTTATATTAATGATAGTATGAATTTTAGAATTCAGGTTTTTTCCAGCGATGGAAAATTTATCCGGCAATTTGGAAAACCCGGCGATGGAAGCGGAGATTTTGCAAGACCGAAAGGAATAGCGACAGATTCATATAATAACATTTATGTTGTAGATGCACTGTTTAATAATGTGCAAATATTTGACCAGCGAGGAAGACTACT
>JALHTS010000666.1 GCA_022865965.1 Ignavibacteriaceae bacterium | reverse complement strand
GGTGAGCGATGGGATTTGAACCCACGGCCTTCTGGGCCACAACCAGATGCTCTAACCAACTGAGCTACGCTCACCATCTATTCAAAATATCAATTAACAAATTTTCAAACCACAAATAAAACTTAAAAACCAATGATCAAGTTCCAATTAAAAATTGATATTTGTTGCTCGGCCTTTGAATTTTAACTCTGTACGCCCGAGTGGACTCGAACCACTAACCTCCAGCTTAGAAGGCTGATGCTCTATCCGATTGAGCTACGGGCGCTTTTAAAATTCCAAAAAACAATTAACAAAATCCAAATAAGCACTAATAATCAAACTAAAAAATTCAAACATTGCAAGTTTTGAATTTGAGAATTTTTTGTCATCTGGTGCTTGTAATTTGTTATTTCACCAAGTCGGGGCGGCAGGATTCGAACCTGCGACCTCCTGCTCCCAAAGCAGGCGCGATAACCGGACTACGCTACGCCCCGATTTTTAACTTTAGCTCATTCTATAAGCAAATTTTCAACGAACTTATTCAATAAAACTCTGTTCAGACGTAATACAGTAAACAACTCAATTCAGAATTATGATAAAAAATCATGAAATGTATAAATGATTTCCAAACGAGGCACAAATATATATTGAATAATTAGAAAACACAATTTTTAGGCAATTATTAGGTTTGCTGCATAAATGATTTTTATACAGCTAAATTGTCGTTAAATTTGTATAAAATAATAATAAAAGAATGTCATTTTCCCTTTTTATATCCTGCAGATTCCTGAATTCGCGTAAAGAATCAGGATTTCTCAATATCATTTCGAAGATTGCAATTATAGGCATTGCAATTGGAGTGGCTACTTTAATTATTGCACTTTCAGTTTTAAGCGGATTTGAGAAAACCATCCAGGAGAAAATAACTGATTTCGATTCACATATTAAAATTACTTCTTTCAGTGGAACTGTAAACAATTATGAACAGATCACTGAAAAAATTGAAAATCTTTTAGGTGAACATAAAAGGAATATAGTTCCCTTTGCATCCAAACTTGCAATAGTAAGTTCAAAGAAAAGGCAGGAAGGAATCAGTGTCATTGGAATTCCGGCAGAAGGTCAAATTGAGAGATTGAAGAAAAATATAATAAGCGGTGAATTTGATTTAGGAAACAAGGGTTCAAACAATCTTATAATCGGTAAAGTATTGGCTAATAAGCTTATGCTTAAAGTCGGTGATAAAGTTACTCTCTTTGCTCTGAAAGATGATCAGATTCCCTCACCTCAAAATCTTCCTAACATAGATAAATTTACTATAACAGGAATATTTGAAAGCGGAATGGCGGAATACGATGATCTTTATGCCTACACTAATTTAACAGATACACAAAATCTTTTTTCAATCGGACAATCGATTAATGGGTATGATATTCAACTTACAAGCATTGAGAAAATAGACTCACTAACAAATTTGCTCAGAAAGAATTTAACCTATCCCCTGTTTGCACGTTCTCTTTTTGAAAGTCATAGGAATATTTTTACCTGGATTGAATTACAACAAAAACCTATTCCCATTATTCTTGGATTAATAATTATTGTGGCTGTG
>JALHTS010000665.1 GCA_022865965.1 Ignavibacteriaceae bacterium | reverse complement strand
TCCATCAGAAGTATTGTCAAAGAAATAAAATACAATTTTACCATTTTTATTTTCATATGATATATCCTTGGGGACAACGAAGTCTGCAGAAAATCTGCCATTCGTAATTGATACTCTGCCATTAAAAATAATTCCGCCTTGTAGCTTCATATCCATATAGACTGGTGTTGTGGTTAAACTGGGAATTAGTAGTTTAACTATACGCTCGGAATCAAAAACTGTTAATAAACCTTGGCCTAAAAAATCTTCCCAAATGGTATTGTCCGGTTTAAGAATAACTCCATCGATTTTTGTTTTGCTTAAGGCTTTTATCTGAACATCAGTTGTAAGCAATACTCCGTTCACCGAATCTATACTAGCTGAATACTGTGGAATATGCAATCTTAATGTAGGATCACCAAATAGTACGTATTTACGGTCATTATCTATATATCTCCAGAGTTTTGTCTTAAGGACGGCATTACCTAGACGGATAGGTAAATTTAGAGTATCTCGCAATGAAAGAAATATATTTCTGAATAATTCTTCATTAAGATCGTGATTATAATCTGAATAAACCAGTCGGGCTGATGTAAAGCCACCAATCGAACCAGAGTTAGGAAGAAACAGCATAGCTTCAGTTGAACTTTGAAAATTAGGGATATCAAAATATCCAAAATCACAAGTGGCTGCACAGAGAAAGAAGTACTTATCATTTTTCATTAAAGGAAGTGCAACACTCTTTTCAAAAATATATTCGTGAGCCCAAAGCTCAGGGCTGCCGTGACCAATATAGTTAATCAGCAAAGTACCGTTATTTATTGCCTCAATAATTGCTTGATTTACAGCCGGCTTTCTTCTTCCCTGCCCTGTAATAACATCGGGATAGGCAGCAGAATAAATTTTACTTCTATTAAAATTAGCTGGCAAAATACTTTCAGCAATATATTCTGTGGGGGCTGTGTGCTCGGTACCCTCATATCTTCCACCTTTACCAATTCCATCATCCGCAATGAATGTTACAAGATTGCGCCAGTTACCTTTGTCATTTGAGGTTTCATAATCAATTATTTTTGTTACTACATTATTTGCTTCTGCAAGATTGCTAACAGGAATTCTGCCCAAAGCCACATCAACTAATGGATCATCGCCATCAATAAAAGAGAAAAAGTCATCTGTAACGTAAGAGTTTAATAACGCTAAAGATTGAACAGTCTGCCAGGTAGGAATAAAATTGTCTCCGAATTTTTCTGTATTTCTGTAATCGTAAGTACCTTTACCAAATAAAAGTACATACTCAGGTCTTATTTGCCAATTATTGTAAGCGTGCTTTAAATAATCTCTTATTGCCGTAACATCCAAAATGCCGCCGGAAAACTCATTAAATATTTGGTCTATATCTACAATAATTGTTGAAAGAGGAGTAACTATCTGTGTCTCCCGATAATGTTTTAACCTGTTTGCAGGTTCCATAAAATTTTTATGCGTGATTATTATAAACTTAGCTCCAACTGATTCTACGCGAAGGTTTGAATTCGCTACTTCCGAAGGACTAATAGGTGTTTTATAAATATCACTACCGACAGCAATATATTTACTTCTTAAAGTTGAAGATTCGTTAAATTTAAATCTGCATTCACCACCGGAATGAAATGAAAAATTACTTACTAATTTTACATTTGCATAATCCGTAACGTCAAAAACTTTTATGTTTGATGATGTAAATCCATTTAACTGATATTCAATTATTCCTGTATTAGGTTCCGCGAAGAACATCAAATAATCTGAATTAGCCTTTAGTTCTTTAACATACTCAATTTCGAAATAATCAAGATAACCTACTGATGAAACTGAAGCAGGATTAACTTTGAATGTCAAAGCGCTTCTGTTATCAGGCAATGGATTATTAAATGTGAAAGATCTTAAATATTCAGAGCCTGCTGTGTATTCACTACTACCATAACCGGAAAGGTATTGAGCAAAAAGCTGGTTTCCATTATCGCTTATAACTAGTTCCATTCCGGTGGAAGTGCCAACAGCAAATCTCATTGTATATTTAACAGGCTCAGAGTTAATTCTGTTAGTTAATGAATTAATATAAGTACGCGAACTAATTGCTGATGAAAAATCATCACCAAAAAATTGTCTGCCTGATTTTCCAAGATTAATTTTATCAACTTCCCAATCGGCAAATGCTACTGAGCTTGTTTGAATAAAATCAGAAGGAGTACTTGCATCTAAACCCGGCTTCGATTGTATTCTTTTACCTTGTCCCTCGCTTGAGGTTATCCAGAAATAATTCTTATCTGAATAAGTATGACGCATTCGGACAATTTTTGAAACATCAGAGTCAAAATCCCAAAAACTATGTCCTCTTCCGTAAAAAATTATATAATCGTTTGTATCAAATTTTCCGTCTTCTTCACCAACAATAGTTATCGCATTCTCCTCTAAATCATTTGGACGAGGCTTCGTAATGTTTTCGGGTAATACTTTGCCGCTATTGTTATAAATTTTTATTGTTCGGGGGTCAACAGTATTCGCATCAATTCCATATGAAGCAAGCATTGATCTTGTTATTTTATAGAATCCTTCTTCAGGTGCTTCGAACCTGAACCATCTGCCGTTTGATAGAACACTGTTTGTTGCGATTTTACTTAATCTTTCTGGTCTTTCCTCAACCCAATGTTTTGCAACATCAAAATTCAATAATACACCACTTAAAAAATTATCAGCAGGAGTTTTCGCAAAAATTCCTCCACCGGAAAAATTAATACGGATTA
>JALHTS010000096.1 GCA_022865965.1 Ignavibacteriaceae bacterium | reverse complement strand
ACTTAAACGTCTTTCAGATATATTTGTTTCAATATTCTTTCTGGCGTCTAATTCTCCCGTGATATTAATAAGTGCAATATTAATAAAGCTTGATAGTAAAGGTCCGGTTTTCTTTAAACAGGAACGAAGCGGATTGAACGGCAGACTATTTAAGATCGTTAAATTCCGATCAATGTATGTTGATGCAGAGAAACATACTGGTCCTATTTGGTCGCAAAAAGATGATCCCCGTATTACAAAAGTCGGAAAGATCATTCGTATTTTAAGAATTGATGAACTGCCACAAATGTACAATGTTCTAAAAGGTGAGATGAGTTTGGTTGGACCAAGACCTGAGCGACCATTTTTTGTTGAGAAATTATCAGAACAAATTCCGTATTATAAGAGAAGATTAAAAGTCCGTCCCGGCATTACAGGCTGGGCGCAGGTTAAACACAAGTATGATGAATCCATTGAGGATGTAAAAATCAAACTTCGCTATGATCTTTTTTATATTGAAAATATGTCCATCAGAATGGATATGAAAATTTTATTCAGAACCGTTTTTGTTGTTCTTTTCAGAAAAGGGCACTATAATTAGCGCAGAGAGCAGAGAGCAAAGGGCAAAGCGTGGGCAGTATTGTATTAATATTTTTCCGTATGGTTATTAAAATATTAATTTATTAATGAACGTTAAATTTAGATTTCAGGATTTCGATATTTGGAAATTAGCAATTGAAATTGCTGATTATTTATTTGATATTGCTGATGATCTTGAACAGAAACGTTTGTATCGTTTTGCTGAACAATTGAGAGGTGCTGGAATGAGTATCTCAAATAACATTGCCGAAGGAGCCGGTTCAGATTCAAAAAAAGAATTTAATTATTTTCTAAATGTGGCTCGGAGATCGACATTTGAAAATGCGAATATTTTAATAGTACTGAAAAGAAGAAAATTGATAATGGATGAGCAATTAAATGAACTTTTAGATAAACTTGATAAAGAATCCAGAATGATAACAAATTTCAAAAAAACCTTATAACGCATAACTTGACGCTTGGCGCTAAGCTCTCTGCGCTTTGCTTGGGAAAAGACAATGGCTGATAAAAAAAGTTTAGTAATAATACCTACATACAACGAGATGGAAAATCTTCCTGAACTCATTCCTATTGTTTTGTCACAGGATGATTCGATAGATATCCTTATCGTTGATGATAAATCTTCCGATGGAACTGCTCAGTATGTTTTGGAACAGCAAAAATCGAACTCAAGACTTCACTTAATTCAAAGAGAGAGAAAACTTGGATTGGGAACAGCTTACATTGCTGGATTCAGATATGCTTTAGCAAACGGCTATGATTATATTTTTGAAATGGATGCTGACTTTTCTCATGAACCAAAAGAAATTCTACACTTTCTTAAAGCGATAGAAGAGAATGATCTGGTTCTCGGCAGCAGATATATCGATGGAGTCCGTGTTCTAAACTGGCCGATGAAAAGATTACTGTTGAGTTATTTCGCCAGTGTTTATACAAGAATTATAACCGGAATGCCAATCAAAGATGCAACTGGCGGATTTAAATGTTTCAGAAGAAAAGTTCTTGAAAGTATTGATCTTGATAATGTCCGGTCAAACGGATATTCATTCCAGATCGAGATGACGTTCAAAGCATACAAAAAAGGATTTAAGATTAAAGAAATACCAATCGTTTTTATGGATCGTGTTAAAGGCAAATCTAAAATGTCTAAGAAGATTGTTCGTGAAGCAGTACTCATGGTTTGGAAACTTCGTTTAAGAAGCATTTTCGGAATTCTTTGAGGTAAATGAATTGGATCTCTCGATAATCATAGTAAATTATAATGTAAAAGTTTTTCTTCAGAATCTTCTTGACTCAATCCAAAAGGCTTCATCAGGAATTCAAACAGAAGTTATAATTGTTGATAATGCTTCCGATGACGGAAGTATAGAATTTCTCCGCGAAAAATATCCGCAAATAAAACTAATAGTTAATAAAACCAATCTGGGATTTGGTAAGGCTAATAACATTGGATTAAAAGAAGCTAAAGGAAAATTTATTCTTTTCTTAAATCCCGATACAATTGTTGCTGAAGATACTTTCTCGAAGATGATTGAATTTTTTAATCAAACACCCGATGCAGGATTGGCTGGGTGTAAAATCTTAAATCCAGATGGGACCCTTCAGCTTTCCTGCAGAAGAAGTTTCCCCGGACCATGGACATCATTTACTAAAGTAACAGGATTAAGTACTTTATTTCCCAAAAGCAAAATATTTGCTCGTTACAATCTTACTTATCTTGATGAAAACCAGACCTATGAAGTAGATGCAATTTCCGGTTCATTTATGATGATAAGAAAAGAAGTTTATGATAAGGTCGGCGGATTTGATGAACAGTTTTTTATGTATGGTGAAGACCTCGATTTATGTTACAGAATTCAGAAAGCTGGACATAAGGTTTATTATGTTCATTCAACGCAAATAATTCATTACAAAGGCGAAAGTACTAAGCGAAGCAACATTGATGAAACAAAAGTTTTTTACAAGGCAATGCATCTGTTTGTAAAGAAGCATCTATCAACTTCATTTCTTGT